>NZ_JACRSR010000004.1 GCF_014384795.1 Gehongia tenuis
GAGCGCCCATGCCTTGCGCCGCTGGTCCGGTGTGATGCTCCTGCCGTCGCTTAGGTAGATATCACACTCAGCGCTGATCCGGTACCCTTCCGGCAGTTGGAGCGGGGCGGACACATGGACCAGGCCATCCTCCAATTTGTTTACCCGCCCCGTCACAATCATGCCGTTCACCTCCTGTTAAGCGCTTTCGCTCTTACTCGCTTCCAATCGTTTTTTCATGCACCCTACGCACAGCTGGGCGGCGTAATGTTCACGCCCATATTGGATCAGTTCTTCCACGGTTGATTTCGAGGTGGGCCGGATATGACTGCCGCATTCCTCACACTTTGGCGGTTCCTCGCCCGATTCAAGCCATTCGGCCAGCTCCTGGCCTATGCTTTCGCTGAGCTCAAAGACGCGCCCATCCAGGAGGCTTGTGCGGTCCTTGGTAGCTATGGCCTGGTGGCTCTGGTCCACCTCGACAAAGACCGAAAATTCGTACTCCATGCCATCCCGCTGGATCGGTGCCATGCCCACTTTGCGGATAGCCGTCTTGCCATTGACCACTTCCTGCACATAATCCATTTTCGCCCGGAAGGTAGCGATGATATGGCATCCGCTGTGGATGATGGTATCCACCAGGCGATTGTGCAAGGGAGTGATCTCCCGCCATGCGGCCCAACCGTTTTTGTTGCTCTTTTCGATCTGGCCCTTCTTGTCCAGGAGCCCGCCGGTTCCCGCCCAGGCATGGGTCAAGCTGTCGATGATCACCACTTCCATGCCCGCCTGTTCGCATTCCTTCAGGGCGTTCAGGTACTTTTCTGGGGTGTAGGGAGCCAAGATATCAATGATGTTGTACTCCCCTATGGCGATTCCCTGGTGGGCATAGTTCGCGTAGAGGTCGCCGCTCCCGTTCTCCGTGTCTATAAGGCATATCTTGGACCAATCCTTGCAGATCCCATGCGCCACCAACAGGGCGCCCATGGTCTTGCCACTCCCTGCCGGGCCCGATATCCCCAAGCGAAGCTTAGCCTTCAGGCGTTGTGCTTTTCGGATCAAAACCAGCTCCTCCTCTCCGCCTCGAACTTTGGGGGCTGCTCCTCAGCTTTGACGCCCTCAACCACCTGTCCGTCATCGTCTACCACCTGTCCGTCATGGATGGTGGTCGTGAGTTTTAGACTTGCCCAGTCCGGGGTCTCGGTGACCTTGGTCTTGATGTACTCCTCCTTGCCCTGCTCCTTGAGCCAGGCCAGGAGCCGCTCATCATCCCGGACATACTTCGGGGCTGGGTATTTGAGCCGCAAAACGCCGGACGGCAGGTCATAGGTCTCCTGGGTCTTGCTCCTGCGCTTGGCCTTGGGGCCCAGGCCCTCAAAGTAGGCGCGGAGCGGCCCAAGGTAATAGTCCCGCTCCCGGCTGCACTTGTCGGTGTAGTCCTGAATCACGTCCTCATAGTACTTGATCCATTTGCGGCTGGTCTCCACAATGCGCTGTTCCCTGGCATTGATCTCATCGATCTTTTGCAGGGCCCTTTCCGCCTCGATATCGTCTCTGATCTCATAGGCCTTGGGCCCCTCATATTTGTAAGCTTCCATGGTTCCCTCCTTACCAGGGGGAGGTGCGCCCTCCCCCATTGTCAGAAATTACGCCCAACAAGATATAATCCATCTTGACCTTTCGCCGGCGAGTGGGTATAATGTAATTGTGATTTTTGCTTGGGGCCTTCTTTGGGTCCTTCTTTTTTTGCCTCTTTTCCCGGGAATAGGTCGCGTACGCTCCCCAGGAGGTCGTCTTCGCTCCCTGTGAGGTCATCCAGCACATGTAAGGGATCATCATATTTCATCCTTCCACCTCCTACGCAATATCCTCATTGCCGAAGCTTGCCGCCTCCTTGCGGCCCTCCATGATCTTGTTGTAGCAGTCCTCGCAATACAGGTCTACATCATCCCAGGGACGGTATACAGCGCCATGGATGGGCTTACCGCATCGGTCACAGCACCCATTCCACTCCTCCTCGCCCCGCTCCTCATCCAGGTACTCATCATAGCAGAGCCCGCATAGCGGCATACCATTCCGACCATGGTACATAATGCTGTACTCCGCGCCGCATTTGTCACATCTGCACATCCTTATCCCTCCTTTTGTTTGTCCTCATTTTGTGGTACAATCACTTTGGTTCCAATAGATCATCGATACTTTTGACCCGGAAAAAATTTTTTAGCTTTTGCCACACTCCGACGCTACCTTTCGAGGTGCCAGCCTCAAGGCGGCTGTAGTGTTGCTTGGAAATTCCGATTGCTTTTGCGACTTCCTCTTGAGTAAGTTTTGATCGCAATCTAATTTCCTTTAGGTGCTCCCTTTTCACGGTTCCTCCTTTCTGTCACTTGTTAAGTGACTTCTATACTTGTATTATAGTCACTTGTTAAGTGACTGTCAAGGGGGTTTTGGAATGTTTCCGAAAAAAATTTTTGCTATCCGAATCAAAGAGCTTCGCCAGGCAAATGGTCTCACTTTGGCCCAGCTTGGACAACTTTTTGGTGTTTCTAAGCAATCTGCCCAGCGTTGGGAAACCGGGGTTAATGTTCCTTCAGCCGAAAACCTTGTTGACATGGCCGACTACTTCGGCGTGTCCCTCGACTACCTCGTGGGCAGGTCGGACGATCCTACTTTGCATAAGTAGTCCGGCCCCCGGTACATCGTGTAGTGCTCCTCGCCGCACTGATCGCATCTCATTTAATCAACTCCTTCCTTACACATCATCCCACCGCCCTCAACATACTGCCGCATTTTTTCAGCCAACAGTTTACCGATGTTTTGGTGTAGCTTTTCTTCCCCTTGGGCAAGTTCTTCGGTTGCTTTGACATAGATCGGAACAGCGGGCAAAAACTCGCCCGTTTTGGGATCACGTGCCGCTGTAACGCCGATTTGGATAAAGCGCATAGAATCATCTCCTTTTAAGTCTTGCGGGAGGACTTAGACAACACTTGTGGTATCAGCATGGTGATGTCTTGGACTTCTACGGACAGTACATCACACAGACACATGACCTCTGTCCACGTAAAATTTAGCCGTCCTTTTATCTTGCGCCCTAAACTTTGAGGGGTTATGCCTAGCTGACGAGCTACATAGGTTTGCGTTATTCCGCGCCCATACAAATACTTTTGCAATTCCGTTTTCATGTTATCTCCTCCCTGCGCCCTCCGTTCTTCATGCACGCTTGTAGTCATTGCAAAACCGGATCGCTTCCACTTCGGAATCAAATACATCGACCCATACATCGCAGGACCGTGTCTCTGTACAGCCGCTTTCCTCGCCATCTCGTGCCGGCCTTACTCGCGCCACCATTCTTCCATTGTCGAACACCTTGGCTTCCACCGCGTATTTCATATTTTCAGCCCCTTTTCACTCTTCATCACTTAGTATCCTCATAAAACCTTGTCCAATCTTCATCGAGCACTGCCGCAAGTCGCTTAGCAATTGCTGGTTCTGGAGTACGCTGGCCTTGCTCAATGTAGGACACTGTTCTGCCACAGGTATCCGCTTTGTATGCAAGCCTTTCCTGGGACAGACCAAGTGATAAGCGTTTTTCCCTCATCCAGGTCCGCATTTTATCCCTCCTTTGCCATGGTCATATCAATTTGATTGTGGTATATTATTGATACACGCCCGCACACTGCATATAGGGCGCTTGTGCTTGGTATGGATATAGTATACTCTTAATTTTTAAGAGTGTCAATAATATATTCTTATTTTTTGAGAGGAATCCCATGGATATTACTGTTGAGCGAATTGTACAACTGATAAAAAGTAAAAAAATTGCCGAGGCTACCTTTGCCGAGGATATCGGTATGGGGCGAAATACGGTTAACAATTGGAAGGGCGGCAGAAGCAAAACATATCTAAAAAAAGTTGATGCGATTGCAGACTATTTTGGCGTGTCTGTCGATTACCTTTTAGGTCGTACCGACAATCCCGCACCTCCTAGGCTCAATGCCGATAATGCTATTATCGTCCAGGGCGACTATGTAGGGCCTGTTACAGAGGACGAGCGAGTATTCGTGGAGCAAGTTCTTAAAGCATATCGTGAACAGCAAAAGCATGATAAGTCCTAATTAAATATATAAAGTGATATTTTTTGCATATACTTATGGAATCCTTTGCTTTGATTTGGTATAATTTCCACAAATCTGTAGCGGGAGTTTAGGGGCTCCCGCTTTTTTGTCTATGAATAATACTGGTTATTCCAATTGAGCCTTGCATTTACAAAAACTCTTGCTATAATATATATACAAGAACATATGTTCTTATTATTTGCAGGAGTAGAGATTTATGTTATATATCATTGTTCCAATCGCTCTCGGTCGATGTAATGCTTTATTGGTTGATAACACTTTGTTTATTGAGAAGGCTCTGTCTCGGTCAGAAGCAGTCTATGTCATAAAACTGGCAATATCAAAACAACTACTCCATAGAAAGGCCCCTGAATGCATTGATATATGCTCTGTTAAGCACCGTGGCAATCAATATATAATGAGAATAAAGATAATGAATTGAAAAGGGAGCCGACAAAATGAAAAATGCAGTAATTTATGCCCGATTTTCTTCCCATGCTCAAAACGAGCAATCCATCGAAGGGCAGCTTCGAGTATGCCATGAATTTGCAAAACGGGAAGGCTATACGGTTATCGGCGAGTATATTGATCGTGCCATTTCCGGGCGGTCGGATGATCGTCCAGAGTTCCAACGCATGATCAGCGACGCTAGAAAACGCGCATTCCAGTTCGTGATCGTATACAAACTCGATAGATTTACGCGGAACCGTTATGATAGCGCGATCTACAAGCACAAGCTTAAACAATATGGCGTAAAGGTTCTGTCCGCAATGGAGAATATTGGCGACAACCCCGAAAGCATTATATTGGAGGCTGTGTTGGAAGCATCGGCGGAATACTATTCTGTCGATCTTTCCCAGAAAATTAAACGCGGGCGTCAAGACAGCGCTACAAAAGGGAAATTTGTTGGCGGAAGGGTGCCGATCGGATATAAATCTATCGGAGGCCAGCTTGTGATCGACGAGGCCAAAGCACCCATCATTAAATACGCCTTCGAGGAATATGCCAAAGGAACTAAGAAAAGAGACATCATTGCCGAACTCAATGCCCGAGGCCTGCGCAACTTGAACGGTAATCCTTACGGCTGCACAGCTCTCCAAACTGCGCTCAAGAATAAAAAGTATGTTGGTATCTTGGAGCAGTCTGGCGTGGTCGTTGAGGGAGGATGCCCCGCAATCATTGACAAGGAGACTTTCAGCAAGGTACAGGAACGCTTGGAGAAAAACAGACGTCAGGGTGCAAAAAATAAAGCCAAGATTGAATATCTATTGACCGGAAAGCTATTCTGTGGTTATTGCGGATCTCCCATGCAGGGCGTATCGGGCACCGGAAAAAACGGCAAGAGATGGAGTTACTATCAATGTCCAAAGCGTCGCCGAAAAGAGGGATGCAATAAGCTCAACGAAAAAAAAGACTTTTTGGAATGGTACATTGTTGAGCAAACTGTTGAATATGTCCTCGTGCCTGAGCGGATGAAGCATATCGCCGCTGCTGTCGTGGCTCAGTATGACAGTGAGTTTAACGATGGTAAGGTAAAAGAAATGGAACGCCGCATCGCTTGGCTGGAACGGGAAATTGCTAAAATTGCGAATACAGTCATCGACATGCCCAAAGAAGGCCGCAAGCCCTTGTATGATAAGATTGAGCAATATGGACTTGAAAAAACGGATATAGAAATCGATCTTGCCAAAATGAAGGTCGCAAACCGAATTCGCTTTACTGAGAAAGATATCATGGCTTGGCTCAAGGTTTTCTGTAAAGGTGATCTGTTTGACATGGATTTTCGGAGGCGCATCATTGATGTACTTGTCAATTCTGTGTACCTGTACGACGATAAAACCGTCATATACTATAATATAAAAGGCGGTAAGCAAGTATCTTATATAGATATGCTAGAAAACACTGAAAGCATTGAAACCTTCGAAGACCCTCTGGATTCTTCTAACGATCGTATATCAAACGGCTTGCTCCACCAAAAAGGCATACTACCCGTTAAGGGCTAGTATGCCTTTTATTTCTTAAAAAGCCGGAGTAAGAGATAAAGACACATGGGGAATTCAGTTGGACGGGGAAACAATTCTCCAGCTTGCCATGGAGGAATATGAGCGGGCTAAAGTTAATCGGCAGCTTGGCGATACCTGCGCCCCGTGCCTATAGGATATAGCCGCAAGATTAAATGAAGGGATCGAATCGGAGCTGCCCTTTTTAGAAAAAATTATTCATCAAAGGCTGTCGGCTCTGTAGCCGTACAAAATTCATCAGCCTCTCCCATGCAGAATTATTTTTGAACGTCCGAACCCATCCGTCTGCGGTATTGGTTGGGTGTCATACCCGTTTTTTGTCTGAATTTCTCAATGAAATAGCTGGGCGTGCTGAATCCGCATTCGTATGCGATTTGGCTGACCGTCCGTCCGGGATGGTTGAGGAGCGCTTCGGCGCTCTTCGTGATTCTCAGGTTGTTGATATAGCTGAAAATTGTACTGCCCGTATGGCTCTTGAAATAACGGCAGCATTCGTTGGGGCACAGGTTGACCCATTTGGAGAGTTGCTTCAGGGTGATTTTCTCTCCAAAATGCTCATGAATGTAGTTGAGGATCAGCTTGATCCGCTCCAAAGCGTCCGGCGCCGCCTCCGCCGCGCCTTCCGCACCGCTTTGAAGAAGCAGGAAAAAAATGTGCATCAAAAGACTGACAATCCATATTTCAAACCCCTTCGCCCTCCCCTGATAGGCGCTATGAATCTCCCCCATCTTCTTGAGGACCAGACCCTGCCAGGATACATCCTTGGATAACAGAATGTATCGGCGTGTGGGGTCCTCCAGAAATCCCTTCAAATACCGGTTATGGATATCGCTCTCCGGGAAGGAGCCCATGAGCCTCGGGCTTACATCGGTACAATGATAGGCGGCATCTGCCGTAAGCGGTTCGGCCATGTGCAGAACGCCGCTGTTGATAAAAAGCCCCATGCCAGCAGCCAGCAGATGGATCCCGTCCCCCACGTGGAACCGGACCTGTCCCTCCGTCACCAGGCAAAACTGAAATTCATCGTGCCAGTGCCAGTCCACAAAACCGAGGGCGTTCTTCGCAAGAACCGTTTCATAGATGGCCATGGGAAAGCCCTCCGTCCCGTGCCGCGTCATCTCCATTCGGCTGTCCTGATCAATAGGAATTCGATAAACCTGCATGGGCGCCTCCAACATCTTAATATATTGATATTATTTAAGGATATTATGATAGATTATCTGCAAAATATCAATATATAATTATATTAAGATCAAATGAACGAAAGGATGGTGTCGTGTTTTGGCAGGGCTTGAATGTTTTTACCATCCCGTCGGCAGGAGAATGCTTCCGGCGTATTTTGAGGCTTCCAACTTTCAAAAGGTCCTCCGTTATCATCAATCTCTCCCCGGTTACCAGCAAACACCGCTAGTGGCGCTGCCCGGGCTGGCAAGGGTGCTGGGTGTGGGCGGCATCTATTTGAAGGATGAATCCAGGCGTTTTGGCCTGAACGCCTTCAAGGGGCTGGGCGCCTCCTATGCGCTCCATGAGCTCCTGCAACGGGAAACGCTCAGGGAAGTGGTGTCCGCCACCGACGGCAATCATGGCAGGGCCCTGGCCTGGGCCGCCCAAAATGCCGGGCTCAAAGCCACCATCTTCATGCCCAAGGGCTCGTCGGAGTGCCGAGTCGAGGCCATCCGTGCCCTAAATGCCGCCGTCCACGTAACACAGGCCAATTACGACGATACGGTGCGTATGGCACAGGCCTATGAGACAGCAACCGGCGCCCGTCTGGTGCAGGACACCAGCTTTGCCGGTTACACCGAGGTTCCCCGGGACATCGTTCTGGGGTATTCCACCATGGCCGCCGAGGCCTTGGAGCAGCTGAAGGCGCACGGAGTATCCCCCACCCATGTTTTTTTACAGGCGGGCGTGGGTTCCATGGCCGGTGGAGTTATCGGCTATCTGGTCCGGACGCTGGGCAGCCGTGCGCCCCGTTTTACCATACTGGAGGCCTGGGAGAGCGCATGCATCTTTGCATCAGCACGGGAAGGAAAATGGACGGGCATCGGCGGGCATCCGAGAACCGCCATGGCGGGCCTCAACTGCGGCGAGCCCAATCCCGACATGCTGCCCGTTATAGAGGCGTTTGCTGAATTCTTTGTGCGGTGCACCGATGCCGTCAGCTACAGGGGCATGCGCCGGCTGGCCCGCCCTCTGGGCGGGGATCCCGCGGTGGTTTCCGGAGAATGCGGCGCGGTGGGTTTGGGCGTTTTGATGGAGCTTGCCGAGGACCCCGGTCTTTTGTGCTGGAAGAAACGGATGGGGATCGATGAACGTTCCAATATCCTGCTATTCAGCACCGAGGGTGCCACGGATAAAGAGCATTATGAAAAAATCATGGGGGAGGATCACGGCAATGAAATTTGAAGAGATGAAGGACGATTTGATCCGGCTGGCACAAAAGGCGGTGCAAACCCGAAGCTATTCCAATGAGGAGGGCGAACTCGCCCGGCTTTTTGCGGAAGAGATGCGCCGTCTAGGCTACGATGAGGTTCGGATCGATTCCACCGGCAACGTCATCGGCCGGATCGGCAGCGGCGGCACCATCCTCCACTTCGACGGCCACATGGACACCGTTCAGGTCAACGACGCACCCCTTTGGAAGCATCCGCCCTTCTCCGGCGAGATTGCAGAGGGCGCCCTATGGGGCCGGGGCTCCGTTGACATGAAGTCCGCCCTCTCAGCCGCGATCTATGGTGCGGCGTTGGCCCGGGACCGGGGTGCACTGGCAGGGAAGACCGTGTACGTCACCGGCACGGTGTGCGAGGAATACTGCGACGGCGTAAATCTGCAGCATCTCTATGAGGAGCTTGCCCTAAAGCCGGACTACTGCATCATCTGCGAGCCCAGCGGCAACAAGATCACCCTGGGACACAAGGGCAAAGCCCAGGTCCGCATCATCACCCGCGGCGTATCCGCCCACGGCTCCGCCCCCGAGAAGGGCAAAAACGCCGTATATGAGATGGCCGAGATCATTGAGCGGGTGGACCAGCTCAATCGTTCCCTCTGCCGCGCCGGCGGCCCCTCGGGCACCATCGTGCTTTCGGATATTTCCTGTGTCTCCGCGTCCCTTAACGCGGTTCCCAGTCAGTGCAGCATCTATTTGGACCGGCGGCTGGCCCTGGGGGAGACATTGGATCAGGTGCGTTCGGAGATGGACCAGCTGGTGGCGGGCAAGGACGCCTATTGGGAAGTGGGTACCCTTCACCACACCTCCTGGACGGGCAAACCGCTGGACTATGAGCCCATGCATGATCCCTGGATCATTGGAAAGGATCAGCCTCTGACCCGGGCGCTCATCCGTTCCTGCGCCGAGGTCTACGGCACGGAACCGGACTTTTTCGACTTCTGGGATTTTGGCACCAACGCCATCACTCCGGTGGCCATGGGCGTACCCACCATCGGTTTTGGGCCCGGTGAATATAAACTTGCCCACATGCTGAACGAGCATTGTCCCCTGGAGCAGATCACCGATGCCTGCAGGGTCTATGCCCGGCTGATTGAAAATCTATAGCCTTTCCATCCTCCAAAGCCCCGGTATCCGCCGGGGCTTTTGCCGCTTTGACAAAGGCCCAGAAATCTTATATGGTTATCCTATCAAACGAGAAGGAGCAAAGCCATGCACCATTCCGAGACGGATTTAAAATACTGTCAGCACCTGCATGAAAAATTCTATGGACCGGGTTCCCTCCCCGGCGGCGGCGTTACCCGTCTTGGTTATTCCAAGGCGGAAGATGAGATGCACCGCCGCTTTGCCGAACTGGCCGAGGAGCTGGGCGCGGCTGTCCAGACGGATGAGGCGGGCAACACCTTTGCCTCCTGCCGCAGCGGTCCCCATGTGCTCATGGCCTCCCACCTCGATTCGGTGGTGGAGGGCGGCAGATACGACGGGGTGGCCGGCGTGATCGCGGGTCTTTTATGCCTCAAATGGGCGGGGGACGACGGCCTTCAGCTTCCCCTCCAGATCGGCGCCTTTCGATCGGAGGAGTCTAGCAACTTTGGGATCTGCACCATCGGCAGCGGTCTTGTGACGGGCAAGGTGAGCGGGGATGATATCGCGGACTACCCCAGTCAGGACGGGGTGGCTTTTCGGGATATTTTCAGCGAACGGGGCTACTCGCTGCACCCCGCCCGAATCGAGGCGCCCCTGGCCTTTTTGGAGCTTCACATCGAGCAGGGCAAGGTCCTCGATGAAACGGGGGATGCGGTGGGCATTGTCACCGACATCACCGGTTTTCGCCGCTATCTTGTGGAACTGAGGGGCAGCGCCGACCATTCCGGCGCCACGCCCATGGGCATGCGCCAGGATGCTCTATGTGCGGCGGCGGAAATCATTCTGGCCATGGAGAAACTCGGCCAGGCGGAATCGGTGCATCATTCGGTGTCCACGGTGGGCATCATCCACAACGCGCCCAACGTCCTCAATGTCATTCCCGGCCATGTGCGCCTTGGCATTGACAACCGCAGCACTGACGATGAAAGCCTCGATCGCATGCAGGCGCGTCTCCAGGATATCCTGGCGGAGGTCTGCTCCCGCCGGGCCGTGGAATACACCTCGGAGAAGATCACCCATTTCCTCCCGGTGAAGCTGGATCAAGGCCTTGAGGACGGCCTGGCAGCCGCGGCCGAAAAGCTGGGACTGTCCTATCGAAGAATGCCCAGCGGCGCGGGACACGACGCGATGTGTTTTCCGCCCCTCTGTCCCACAGCCATGGTCTTCGTGCCCTGCAATCGGGGAATAAGCCATAATCCCCTCGAATATACCTCTCCGGAGAGCATTCTTGACGGGGCCCGGGTAATCTACCAATATCTCAAAGAAAACTTCTAAAAGAAAAGGACGGTATTCACCGTCCTTTTTCATACTCCCAGGATATCTGCGGGACCTTCCTGAGCCCATAGGCCAGGGGCAGTCCGAGTCCGTAGCAGGCGAGAAGCTGGCCCGCGCCCACAGTGAGCACCGTAAGCCAGAAAGGCGCCTGCCCCACAAAATAGAACAGGGCCGCAAGCCCCGCCGCGTTCAGCACCACTGGCGGCGCCAGCGCAAGCAGAGGTTTCTTGCGCCACCGGTAGGTCAGAGCCGCCGCGGCCAGCGTGATGAGCCCGCCCACCACAATATCAAGCGCAATACTGGATCCAAGAAGATTTGCAATCACACAGCCGATGAAAAGCCCGGGAACCGCTGCCGGCGTATAGAGCGCCAAAGCGCACAGCGCCTCGGAAAAACGAAGCTGCACCGGCCCGAAGCTGGTATACGCCAATAGCAGCGTCACCGCCACATAGGCCGCCGCTATGACCGCCGCCTGCACCATAAATCTCAATTTGGAACCCATCAAATCCCCCCCAGCAAAACAGCGGGCCCATCCTTTCCACGAAAGAATAGACCCGCTTATCCGCGGCTATCTCCCGTAGTTTTGTTTTGGGACAGGATGGTCTCGAACTGTCCTATGAAATTACCGGATTCATTGTAGCATGGCGGCGCCGGCGTGTAAAGCTAATCCCACTCCACAAAGTCCCGTTCTTCGAGATAGTTCTCAAAGGCGTCCATGTAAGCCTCAATCCGCTGGCACAAAAGCATCTGGTCCTCTTCGGAGAGGGAGAAATGCTCGCTGAGGCTGTCTACGATGGTCTCAAAGGCGTCATCCTCATCATAGTAATCCCCGTCAAGAACGCCCGCCTTTTGCATGTATGCATGGTCCGCATCATAGGCGGCCGCCGTGAATGCCTGGAGTTCCTCCTCGGGCATGTCTTTCATGAAGGGACTTTTCGTCAGTTTTTCTCCCACCTTTTCAAGAACGTCTTCACGGTTTAGATTCAGCATGTTCTCCCTCCTTTCAGATGAGCCCTTCCAGCTCCTCCAGGCTCTCCTCGAACAGCTTCAGAGCATTGTCCACCGGCTCGGGCCTCGTCAGATCCACACCGGCAATCCTGAGCAGATTAAGGGGATGATCACTGCCGCCGCTGGACAAAAAGGCCTTGTAGTTCTCCACGGCGCCGGGCTTCCCCTCCAAAATCGCCTTTGCAATGGCCACCGCGCTGGAGAAACCGGTGGCGTACTGATAGACGTAGAAAGGCCGGTAGAAATGGGGAATGCGCGACCATTCCAGAGCAATCTCGGGATCCTGCACGGCGGGGCCGTAGTAGTCCCGATTGATCTCGCCGTACACTGCGCCGAAGCTCTGGGCGGTAAGCGGCTCACCCGCTTCCGCCATGGCATGGACCCGCTTTTCAAACTCCGCAAACTGGGTCTGCCGGAAGAGCGTGGTGCGGAACTGCTCCAGGAAATAGCTGAGCAGATAGGCTTTCACCTTCCTGTCGCCAGTCTTCAGCATATGGCGGTTCAGCAGCACCTCATTGACCGTGGAGGCCACCTCCGCCACGAAGATGCGGTAGCTGGCCGTGGGATAGGGCTGATACTTATTGGACAGGTAGGAATGGACCGCATGCCCCATCTCATGGGCGAGCGTAAACAGATCATCCAGTTCGTCGTTATGATTCAAAAGCACGAAGGGATGGGCGCCGTAAATGCCGTAAGAGAAAGCACCGGAGGTTTTGCCCCGATTTTCGTAGACGTCAATCCAGCCCTCCTCCTTGCCCTCCTTCAGGATTTCCAGATAGTCTTCCCCCAGCGGCGCCAGTCCCTCCGCCATGGTGGCAAAGGCGTCCTCGTAGGGGTAGGCGGCATTCGTTTCCACCAGCGGAACGTACGCATCGTACATGTGCAGATCGGGCAGGCCCAGCGCCCGCTTCTTGAGCTCCATGTAGCGATGCAGTGCGGGAAGATGGGCGCGCACCGCCTCGATCAGGCCGTCATAGACGGAAACGGGTACGTTATCATCGAAAAGCGCCTGTTCGAGGCAGGAGGCGTAGCGCTTGGCCTTCGCATAAAATACATCCTTCTTGATACTGCCCGCCAGAAGGGACGCGGTGGTATTTTTTACGCCGTCATAGGTGCCGTAGTAGCTTTCAAAAACTCTTTGCCGCACACCGCGGTCGGGATGGCGCATGAGCTGAATAAAGCGGCCATGGGACAGCTCCACCGCTTTTCCCTCCACCTCCACCGCCTCAAAGCGGAGGTCGGCATCGCACAGCATGCTGTAGGCGGTGTCCATGCTCTGGGCCATATCGCCGCTTAATGCGATCAGCCGCTCCTCCCCTTCAGAGAGGATATGCGCACGGTAGCGCTGAATATCCCGCAGCTGGAACTTGTAAGGCTGGAGAGCGGGCTCCTCCTTAAAATACCTTTCCAGCTTTTCCGGCTCCAGGGACAAAAGCAGGGGCCGCATGAAGCTGAGCGCTTCGTCCAGCTGCACCACCATGCCCATCGCCTGATCCAGAAGGCCCTGGTAACGGTCCACCTGATTGTCCTCGTCCAGCTTCAAATGGGCATAGGCATAAATGCGCTCCGCCTTTTCCGAAACCTCATCAATCTTTCGCAGCCCCGCCAGAAGATCGGCGGCGCTTTGAATCAGCGTATCCTTGAGCCCCGCAAGGCCGGGGATCTGCCCAAACACCTGGGCCAGCTCCTTTTTGCAGTCCTCATCGCTTTCGAACAGCACGGAAAGGTCCCACATGTAGGCCGAATCAAGATCCTTCCGGCTTGGCAGGCCATTCGTTTGCTCCATTACCATTCCTCCTTTATCATTCTCCCTCTAGCTTGCCCAGCCCTTCCGTCCGCCATCCCCCGAGGAGATAGCAGTCCTTGAAGGGGAGCGCGAAGCCCAGAAGGGCCAAAACGACGGCCGCCGCCGCGTTCAGCGGCAGACCCAAAAAATCAAGGACAAGGCCCATGAAAACCGCCGCCAGCCCCAGGGGCCCGTAATAGAAGGCGCCAAACGGGAGTCCCAGCCGCCCTTTGTCCAAAGGCAGCGGCGTCCAAAGGCACCTCAGAATGCTCCATAGAACCATCACTCCGCCAAAGACGATCCAGCGCAAAGCCGGGTAAAGCGCGTAAAGCCTTTCGATGGACCGCTCCGGGGTGAAAAGGGGAAAGATGTAAATCTCCAGAAAAGCGGCCGCCAGATTGGCCAGGAGAAACGCGCCGAGGGACAAAAGCGCCGCCTTTGCGGACCACCAGGCGGCAGAACGGAGATCAAAGGCATTCCCGGCTTCGGGCCTTCCGGCTTTCCACTGCTGCCAAATCAGAAGAGGCCGTACTCCGAAGACATAGGCCGAAGCGATGAGGGCAGCCGCCGCGGCTTCCCACGGACTCAGCGCCGGAATCCGGTACCAGAACAGTCCGTCCTGCTCCGCGGGCGGCTCGCCTAAAAGCCATAGGGCCATAAGGCCAAAAAAGATCATGGAGACCAGCGCCGCCGGAAACCGCCTTCCATAGCTGCGAAGGCACGCCCGAAAGCATTGGCCCATGATCCCCATCTGTTTCATCATTGTTCATCCGCCGTCACTACAAAGAATTCAACCCCGGGCAGCTTCTTTTCCAGCTTGCCCTTGAAGGCATCCCGGTCCCGCGGGCTCGCGCCCAGCACCACCACGTCGATAGCTTGTTCCCTCACGAAATGGGTGATGGTCGCAATCACATCATCCGAACGGAGCACCGTCATATCCGCACCGGCCTGCTTGGAAATATCAAAAAGATACTCCAGAGCCGCGCCCTCTTCCGGGTTACCCAAGAAGTTTTCCCCATTTTGCACCACATGAACCACGGACAGCTTCCCATGGCGGCTCTGAGCCAGCTGCAGGCTGCGGTCGATCAGGCGCTGACAGGATTTCTGCCGGGTAACCAAGGCCAGTATTTTCATCTCGTTCCCCCAATTTACATGGTCATCTGGTTACATTATAACATGTCTGACGGGGGAACTGAACCCAAAAAAATACCCCGGAAGATTTTCCGGGGTATCTTTCCGCATCAAGGCAGTTTGGCCGCGATCCTTTCGGTGATCTCCTGAAGCTGAGCCTCGGTTGGAATCCACTGAATGCGCATCATCTCATCCAGGGGTTCAAAACCGGCCTGCGTCAAGGCCTCCTGCACCTGGCCCACGCTTTGCCCGCCCCAGCCGTAGGAGCCGAAGGCGAGACCCATGCGGTTCTTGGGCGCAAGGCCCTTCATGTAGGTCAGGAAGGACGCCACCGTGGGCAGCATGTTGTTGTTCAGCGTGGGAGAACCCACACAGATGTACTTGGCCGTCATGAGGGGCGTCATGATATCCGAGATATGGTGGTGCTGCAGGCTCATGAGCTGCGCGGGCACACCCTTTCTCTCAAAGCCCTCCAAAATGGCCTGGGCCATCTTCTCGGTGGAATGCCACATGGTGTCGTAGATCACCAGGGCCTTCTCCTCGCTTTCATTGGCGCTCCAGGTCTTATAGCGTTCAATGATGTCCGAGAGGTGGCTGCGCCAAATCAGGCCGTGGCTGGGCGCGATGATTTCGATGTCCAGGGGAAGCACGGCCGCCAGCGCCTTTTGGACCTGGGGTCCATAGGGCAGTACGATGTTGGCGTAGTATTTCTTGGCCTCAAAGAACACATCCTCCAGCTGAAGCTCATCGGCAAACCGTTCCATGGACGCATAGTGCTGGCCAAAAGCGTCGTTGGAGAAAATAATCTTCTCCTCCGGGCAGTAACTGACCATGTTGTCCGGCCAATGGACCATGGCGGTATTGACGAAATGGAGGGTTCGCCTGCCCAGCGGCAGGCTGTCCCCTGTCTTCACCGCTTCGTATCCAAGATCGCCGAAATGGGCGGTCAGGCCCTTGACGCCATTGGGCGCCGAGGTGAAGATCTTGGCGTTCGGACACACCCTCCGCATCGCCGGCAGGGAGCCCGAATGATCCATTTCCACATGATTGGAGATGATATAATCGATCTTCGCAGGATCCACCACGTGAGCGATGCGGCTGAGCATTTCCTCCGCAAAGGGCGCCTTGACCGTGTCGATCAGGGTGATCTTCTCATCCATGATGAGATAGGCGTTGTAAGTGGATCCCCGCTGGGTTACATAGCCGTGGAACTCACGAAGGTTCCAATCGATGGCACCCACCCAGTAGATGCCGGGTTTGATTTGAACGGGAAGCATGATTACGCCTCCTCAAACACGTCTTTTCCGGCGCCGCACACGGGGCACACCCAATCCTCAGGAATGTCTTCGAAAGCCGTGCCGGGAGCGATGCCGTTATCGGGATCGCCCACTTCGGGATCGTACTCGTAACCACAAATGGAGCAAACATACTTTTTCATATCTTTCTTCCTCCTCAAATGATGTATATTGCCAATTCCCAAAGTGGGAATGAGGCCGCTAAAGCTGTATTTCCGCGAGGGACGCATTTTGGCTTACCGCCTTGCGAAGGAGCGCCATGGGACATTTCTCGCCCACCCATACGGCACCCACGATTCTGCCCTCTCTATGGTAGAGCGCCCGGTAGCCCTTTGCATCCTCTTTTTGCACCCGCTCACCGGTCAGCTCGCCCATGGCGAAGGTCTGGACCCCGAGGGCCTGCATCACGTAAGGGATCACCGGCGGCTGCCAGACGGCTTTGCCGCCCGCCGCATTGGTCCCGGCCACGGCGCCCTGTTCCATGGATATATTGAAAAGGCCATAGTTTCTGCCGTCCACCTCCGCCGCATCGCCGGCGGCGTAGACTCCGGCCTTCGAGGTCTCCATAGCGCTGTTCACGACAACGGCCCGATTCACGGCAAGGCCCATTTTCCGGGCAAGCTCCGTATTGGCGCGCATGCCGATGGAAAACAGCAGGGCCGCGCCCTCCAGCTTTTCTCCGTCCTCCAGCAGGATGGCATGGCCTTCCACGGCGGAGACCCGGGCGTTCAACCGAACGGCGATGCCGAAATTTTCCGCTTCCTCCTCAAGCCTGCGGGAACCGTCCTCATCCAGCTGGCGGTTCAGCAGTCCGCTCTCCCCTTCCAGCACCGTCACCTTCATGCCTGCCCGCTTGAGATAGGTGGCCGCTTCCAGGCCCAGCAGCCCGCCGCCCACCACGATCACCGGATCGCCCACGCACAGACGCTCCTGAAGCTTATAGGCGTCGGCCACGGTGCGTAGTCCCTGCACCGGGCCCTCCGGCTCAATATTGCCCGGGAAAAAGCTCTCGCCGCCTGTGGCCAGAACCAGGGTTGTATAGGCCTCCCGGCTTCCATCCCCGGCCACGACCTCACCGTCCTCCACGGCCAAAACGGGACTTTGGATGAGCTCAATATTCTGGTCCCGATAGAATTGTTCGGTTTTTACGGCAATTTTATCCGGGTCCGCCTCGCCGATGATGAGCTGGGGCACCCGGGGACGGTAGTAGGGCAGATAGGGCTCGGCATGGTATAAAAGAATACGCGCCTCTCCATCCTGCTTTCTTGCCGCCTGGGCCGCGGACAGACCTGCAACGCCGCCTCCCACAACAACAATGGTGTTTTTCATCTTTCTTCGTTCCTTTTCTTTGTTTGAAATGATTATACTATAATTAACCAAAAACACAAAGAGAAACATCCAGTCCAAAATAAAAAAACGATCCCTCTTTCAAGGGATCGTTTGAGCGCCGTCCTTCTAGGAATGAGTGGGATAGGAGCCGTTGAAACAGGCCCGGCACTGGCCGCAGCTGCCATCCTCGTTGAAAGTGCCCACGGCCTTTACAAGACCCTCCACGCTGATATGAGCCAGAGAATCCATGCCCAGCATCTTGCGGATCTCCTCCTGGTCGTGATTGGCTGCCAGCAGCTCCTCCGAGGTTTTAAGGTCGATGCCGTAAGGGCAGGTGTATTGAAGAGGCGGCGAGGAGATGCGCACGTGGACCTCCAGCGCGCCCGCCTCCCGAAGGAGAGTGATGATGCGCTTGATGGTGGTGCCGCGCACAATGGAATCGTCCACAATCACCACCCGTTTATTTTCCACCACGCCGCGGACCGCCGACAGCTTCATCTTTACGCCCTGTTCCCGAAGCTCCTGGGAGGGCTGAATGAAGGTGCGGCCCACGTACTTGTTCTTGATAAGGCCCATCTCATAGGGGATTCCCGACTGCTCCGCATAACCGATGGCGGCGGAGATGCTGGAGTCGGGCACGCCCACCACGATGTCGGCGTCCACCGGAGCCTCCTTGGCCAGCTGCTTGCCCAGCCGTTTTCTGGCGGTGTGCACATTGATGCCGTTGAGGTCGCTGTCCGGGCGGGCAAAATAGATGTATTCCATGGCGCACATGTTCTTGCTGCCGCCCATGACGAAGGGCTCGGCATGGAGGCCCTCGCCGTCAATAATGATCATCTCTCCCGGTTTCACGTCCCTCACCCAGCGTGCGCCCACGATATCAAAGGCGCAGGTTTCCGAGGTGACCACATATCCATCCTTCAGCCGGCCCACCGACAGGGGACGGAGGCCCCAGGGATCGGAAGCGGCTATGAGCTGACTCTCGGTGAGCACCATGAAGGCGAAACCGCCCACCAGCGAGCGGAGAGATTCCTTCACCTTGTCCACGAACTGGGTGTGCATGCTCCGCCGAATCAGATGGGCCAGAACCTCGCTGTCCGAATTGGTCTGGAAGATGCTGCCCATCTCCTCCATGCGGTCCCGAAGCTCATCGGCGTTCTCCAGGCTGCCGTCATGAGTGATGGCCATGGAGCCCTGTTTGGCCCGAAAAACGAGGGGCTCCACATTTTCCGCCCCGCCGTCCCCGCCGGTGGAATACCGCACGTGGGAGATGGCGCGGTTGCCCTTGAGACTGTTTAATATCTGCTCGTTAAAAACCTCATTGATCAGGCCTTCGCCCTTATGCACCATCATCTCCCCGTCCTGAACGGTCACGATGCCGGCGCCCTCCTGGCCGCGATGCTGCAAACAGTGCAGTCCATAGTAGCAGATAGCCGCCGCCCGAGAATGTCCGTAGATGCCAAACACTGGCTTACCTCCTTCACGCTATAAACCGAATAATCCCTATCACTCTTCTTCAAATATCCGTGCTATTATCCGAATGTTTATGTGCAATTACTCTTAAATTATAGGAAGATTTCGCCCCAGTGTCAAACAATCGGGGGCAGTTTTGACAAATTTCTTGAGTTCGCGGACCCCGCGGGCCTTTGAAGGCATATATTGGTACGAACACCTTTCCAAAAATAAGGAGGTGGCATCATGGAGAAACTGCCGCCCCTGCCCACCGGCGTAAGGGGCTATGAAAACGACGATGAGGCTGGGGATGAGGAAAATCGGCCCTGCGGCCTTGATCTCGACGTTCCGGGATGATAGAATAGCTGTGGCGCCAAACTATAGAACAAAGGAGATCCTGCTTTTTGAAGATGTACCGTGCCCTGGAGATTGTACGCTGACCGGGAGGTTTGCGTGAATCCCCGCAAAACCTCCCAAAGGGTATAAACCTTTAGGAGGGCAATTCATGAATCGAGAAAATAAGAAAAAATCCTTTGAAAAGGGTTATTACAAAACCCACCCCTGCCATGAAACCTTCACCTGCAAGGTTTGCGGCCGTCTGGTGGTGCCGGCCGGCGCGGGAAGCGCCCACCGGAACCATTGCCCCAACTGCCTATCCAGCCTCCATGTGGACATGGAGCCGGGAGACCGGCAGGCGGAGTGCGGCGGCATCATGGACCCCATTGCGGTATGGGTGCGAAACCGCGGCGAATGGACGATCATTCATCGCTGCCGCCGGTGCAAAAGCTTGTGTGCCAACCGGATAGCGGCGGATGACAATCCCATAAAGCTCATGTCCATCGCCATGAAGCCCGTGGCTTCCCCGCCGTTTCCTCTGGAGTACCTGGAGGCGATGACCGGCATGGACAATGACCGATCAAAGGATAAAACCCATGGGCCGTGATGAATCACGGCCCATTTTTTTGCGGGCGGCCTGGAATTCTCATTGAGATTCACCAGAATTTATGATATGATGCCCCTAGATTGTATTATTTTTAACAAGCGGTGAATTTTATGGCTCAGTTGCTTCGAGAAAACATGAAAAAGTGTATAGGATGCTTCACCTGCATGATGGTCTGTTCGGCGGCGAACCGGAGCAGCCACTCGCTGGCCCAAAGCGCCATTCATATCAGGACCAGCGGCGGGCTTACCGGCCGCTTCAGGGTCGAGGTGTGCGCGGGCTGCCGGGAGGATATCGCCTGCGCGGAAGCCTGTCCCAGCGGGGCCCTGTCGCCGCGGGAAGGCGGCGGCGTCGAGTATGATCCCAGGGCCTGCATGGGCTGCGGCCGCTGCGCCGAAGCCTGCATCGTGGGCGCGATTGGCTGGGATGATCCGGAAAACCGGCCCATCATCTGCAGTCATTGCGGAAAGTGCGCGGAGTTTTGTCCTCAAGGATGCTTGAGGCTTGAGGAGGTGGAGTGATGCTGGCAACGGGCTGCCGGGTATTGTATGTGGACCTTGACAAACAGCGCATCCGCATAACGCACCGGGACGACCTTCGGGAAAAGGAGCTGGGCGGCGCCGGCGTTGCCGCAAAGCTGCTTATGGAAAACGTGCGGGCGGAGCTACCGCCCCTTGATCCCGCCCAGCCCATGGTGCTGGCTCATGGGGTCGGTACCTTCGTGTATCCCATGCTTACCCAGACGGTGGCCATGTTCCGTTCCCCCATCCATGGGGGACTGGCAGAGAGCCGGGCCGGCGGCCGTCTGGCCATGTGTCTTTTTATGGCCGGCTACGATGCGGTGGTCATTACCGGCCGCTCATCCAAACCGCTGTACCTCACCCTTCAGCAGGACGATGTATCCTTTAAGGATGCCCGTATTCTTTGGGGCGCTTCCCAAGATGACGCCGGACAGATCATCCGGGAGCGGGAACCTCAAAGCGGAAAGCGCTCCATTCTGCGCATCGGACCCGCCGGTGAAAAGAAAGTGCCCTTGGCCAGTGTACGCGTGGACACCTACCAAAGCTTTGATCAGGGGTTTGGTGCGCTGATGGGCAGCAAGCGCCTCAAAGCCATCACCGTGTTGGCCGGCGATCAGCCCAAGGCGATCCAAAACCTGCCCGTCTATTTTGATGTGTTCCGCGGAATTCACCGCACCTGTATGGACCGTCGCTCGGCGGCGATGAGGGAGGACCCGTTGGCCGAACAGCATCTGGTGCGCCGTCTATCCTGTACCGGCTGCCCCGTGGGCTGCATTCGCATCGGGCAGTTCCGCCGCACCTTCGATGAAGGTCGGCAGTACGAGACGGTCCAGGTGGCTTACGATAAAAGGCGGCTTTGGGCCATGGGCGATCTGCTGGGCATGGGTGCTGATGCGGCGCTGCCCCTGCTGGAGGCCGCCGATCACGCCGGTGTGGATGCGGTAGCCGCGGGAATCGCTCTGCGGTGGGCCACCTGCGCCTTGGCACAGGGGCGGCTTGCCGCCGCCGATACGCTGGAGCCTCTGGCCTTTGGCGAGGGTTACGAACGGGCCATCGAACATCTTGCCCACAGGCGCAACACCTTTTATGCGCTGCTGGGACGGGGTGCCCATGAAGCGGCCAGAGTTTATGGCGATGAGGGACTGCTGTGCACTTCAAGCGGCCTCGCCATTCATCTCCCTTCCGACTACCGTGGTCTGGGCGAAGCCGTCTTTGGCCTGCCCATTCAGGAAAATTACGGCCTGGCGGAAGGCGTATGTGCGGCATCCCTGGCGGGCTGCCTGTCCCTTTGCTCCGAGATGCCCTCGGTATATGAGCGCAGAACGGTTGTGAATGCACTCAACGCGATCAATATTCCTGTGAACGGCGAGGACCTGGCCCTTTTGGCCGAGCGGGTAACCTCCCAAAAACTTGCGCTGCAGCAAAAGCTGGGCCAGCGTCCAGGGGAGCTGCCGGAGAATTTTTGGCAAAATCCCCTTGCCAAAGCTCTGGACGAGAAGACTTGGCTGGAGGAACAGCGGAAGCTCTCGCAAAAATTGCGGACGCTGCGGGAGATAAGCGCTTAAAAATGCGTAAAGATGGGGTTCTCTGGACATACTACCCCCAAAAGGAAAGGGGACCTTACATCTATGAGTTATTTGGACGGAAGTCAAACCGCGGTCAATCTTCTTCGGGCCTTTGCCGGCGAATGTCAGGCCAGAGGCCGCTACAGCATCTATGCTGTCTACGCCAATCGGGAGGGCAAGAAAGTTGCCCGCGATCTGTTTCTTGAAATTGCGGACAATGAAAAGGAGCATGCGCAGCGTTATTATGAGCTGCTCATCCATGGCCTGGGCGACGTGGCTCAAAACATCAACATCGACGCCGGCTATCCCGTGGCTCTGGGCAAAACTCAGGACAATCTGAACTATTCCTACGACGCTGAATGGGAGGAACACACGGAGATTTACCCCGGTTTCGCTCAAATTGCCGCCAACGAGGGGTTCATGGACGTCAGCGAGGCTTTTGCACGAATCGCAGAAGCGGAAAACACCCACGCCCAGCGTTTTCATGCCATGTGGGAGGAGATGTCCCAGGGGCTGGATCTTTCCCGGCCCACGCCGGTGCAGTGGATCTGCACCAACTGCGGCTACATCCACGTGGGCACCCAGCCGCCCGCCGTGTGCCCCGCCTGCCTCCATGCCAAGGGCTATTTCAAGGTCCGCGGCGCCATTGGCTGAAGCTCTTTCAAAGCCCTCCCTTGGGAGGGCTTTTTACTTTCCCAAAAAAACTGCTTGCATTTTGCCCCGCCCTTCGCTATAATATTGCATGCAACGTCTGCTGATGTGGCACAGGAGGTAGCGCACATCCTTGGTAAGGATGAGGTCCCGGGTTCGAGTCCCGGCATCAGCTCCATTGAACCAGTTTGGATTCTCCAAACTGGTTTTTCTTTTGCCCCAAAGTAAACCTTTTCTTGCCAAACCCTGGAACCGGTGATATGATGAGTAAAACGATTACTTGCCCTGGGGACGATATTGGGTATCCGTCCCGGGATCACGATTACGAAAAGGAGCGATGGAGATGAAGATTGGTTTGATCGGCCTTGGAATCATGGGCAAGCCTATGGCCAAGAACATATTGAAGGCAGGACATTCGCTGATGGTCTACGACATCAACCGGGCCGCCATGGATGAGGTTGCCGCGGCTGGAGCCCAGCCCGCGAAGGACGGTCGGGAGATCGGCGCGTCCTGCGATGTGATTCTCACCATGCTGCCCAATTCCCCTCAGGTGAAGGAGGTTATGCTGGGCGAGGGCGGCGTCATTGAAACCATCCGGGAGGGCGCGGTTTTTATCGATATGAGCAGCATCAATCCCCTGGCCTCCAAGGAGATTGCCGAGGCGCTGGAAAAGAAGGGCGTGAAAATGCTGGACGCACCGGTGAGCGGCGGCGAGCCCAAGGCCATCGACGGCACTCTCTCCTTCATGGTAGGCGGGGATGCGGAGGTCTTCGAGGCCTGTAAGCCCCTTTTGGAAACCATGGGTTCCTCCGTGGTCCGCTGCGGCGGGATTGGCGCGGGCAACACCACCAAGCTGGCCAATCAGGTGGTGGTGGCGCTCAACATCGCCGCCGTGTCCGAGGCCTTCATGCTGGCTGAAAAGGCGGGCGTGGATCCCCAGCTGGTCTTTGAAGCGATTCGCGGCGGCCTTGCCGGCAGCACGGTGATGAACGCGAAAGCGCCCATGATCATGGAAGGCAATTTTATGCCGGGCTTCAAGATCGACCTGCACATCAAAGATTTGAACAATGCCCTCGAGACCGGACACAGCGTTGGTTCCCCCCTGCCTCTCACCGCGGCCGTGATGGAAATGCTGCAGACCCTGCGGGCGGACGGCTGCGGCCAGGATGATCACAGTGCCATCGCCAAATATTATGAGAAAATCTCCGGCACCAGGATCGGCCGGGAATAGGAGGTGCGTCATGTCCTTTCAGCCTAAAGGCATCATTCCCCCCATTATCACACCCTTCACCGAGGACGATGCTATTCATGAGCCGGTGCTGCGCCGTCTGGTGAACCATTTTATCGACGAAGGCGTTCACGGCCTGTTTCCCATGGGCACCACCGGTGAATTCTATGCGGTAACCGACGATGAGTACAAAAGGGTTCTGGAGATCACGGTGGAGGAGACCTGCGGCCGGGTGCCCGTCTATGCAGGAGCCAACCATATCACCACCCGCGGCGCCGTCCGTCTGGCGCACATCGCCGAATCGGCGGGCGTTAACGCCATCAGCGTACTCACACCCATGTTCATTGGTCAGACCCAGGAGGAGCTCTACCATTATTTCAAAACCATCGCCGAGAGCACACCCCTTCCCATCATTCTTTACAACAACAAGCCCAAAACCAACGTGACCATCGCTCCGGAAACGGCGGCCCGCCTCGGAGAGATTCCCAACATTGTGGGCGTTAAGGACAGCACTGGAGATTTCACCAACACCGAGGAATATCTCCGGCTCACCCGGGGCAATCCCAATTTTTCGGTGCTGCTGGGCCGCGATACGCTGATCCACGCCGGGCTGTGCTATGGCGCGGCCGGCGCCATCGCCAGCTGTGCCAACGTAGCGCCCCGTCTCACCGCCGATATCTACGATAAATATGTGGCCGGCGATATAAAGGGCAGCCTGGAAGCCCAGTTCAAGCTGGCGCCCCTTCGTATTGCCTGCAACATGGGCACCTTCCCCGCCGTCATCAAGGAGGGACTCATGATGCAGGGCTTCCCGGTGGGCAAGTGTCTGGACCCCATCGCCGAACTCACGGACGGGGAGAAGGCTAAACTGCGCATGATTCTTCAGGAAATGGATCTTCTTTCCAAGGAGGGAACGCTATGACCCCGACCATCGTGCGCATGGACGTGTACCCCGTGGCGGGGCGGGATTCCATGCTGCTCAATCTGTCCGGCGCCCATGCGCCCTACTTCACCCGCAACGTGGTCATTCTCACCGATTCCACTGGCAATCTGGGCGCGGGCGAGGTGCCCGGCGGCCCCAAGATCACCCAAGGGCTGGAGGATGTGAAATCTCTGGTGGTGGGGCAAAGCCTTGGACGCTATAAAAATGTGCTCCTCCAGGTGGCGGATGCCTTCTCCAAGGAAAAGGACAACCGGGGCAATCAGACCTTCGACCAGCGAACCGGCGTGCATGTGGTCACCGCCATTGAGGCCGCTATGCTGGATCTTCTGGGAAAGCATCTCGCCGTCCCTGCGGCCGCACTGTTGGGCGAAGGCCAGCAGCGGGACGCGGTCAAGGCACTGGGTTATCTGTTCTATGTGGGAGAGCGCCGGAAGACCGATCTCCCCTACTCTTCTGAGCCCGGCGGCGATTGCACTTGGTACCGCATCCGCCATGAAGCGGCCATGACTCCCGACGCCGTTGTAGTGCTCGCCCAAGCCGCCCAGGAAAAATATGGTTTTAAGGATTTCAAGCTCAAGGGCGGAGTGTTCGGCGGTGCGGAGGAAATGGAGGCCATCCGCGCTCTCAAACGCGCCTTCCCGGACGCACGCATCACCCTCGACCCCAACGGCTGCTGGAGCCTCCCGGAAGCCATCCGCCTTTGTGCGGACATGCATGGCATTCTGACTTACTGCGAGGACCCCTGCGGAGCGGAGGACGGCTTCAGCGGGCGGGAGATCCTGGCCGAGTTCCGCAGGGCCACAGGTCTTCCCACCGCCACCAATATGATCGCAACGGACTGGCGCCAGATGCAGCATTCGGTGGCCCTTCAGTCGGTGGATATTCCCCTCGCCGATCCCCACTTCTGGACCATGGCGGGCAGCGTCCGGGTGGGCCAGCTGTGCCGGGACTTCGGCCTCACCTGGGGCGCCCACTCCAACAACCACTTCGATATCTCCCTGGCCATGGTGGTTCACACCGCGGCGGCGGTTCCCGGTGATATCACCGCCATTGACACCCACTGGATCTGGCAGGAGGGCATGGAGCGTCTCACCCGCGAGCCCTTCCCCATCGAAGGCGGCATGATCAAGGTACCGGATCGGCCCGGTTTGGGCATCGAGGTGGACATGGAACGCATCCTTAATGCAAACCGACTCTATCAGCAGCACTGTCTGGGCGCTCGAAACGACGCCGCGGGAATGCAGTACTTTATTCCGGGCTGGACCTTCGATCCCAAACGGCCCGCAATGGTACGGTGAAAAAAATAAAAAGGACGGCGACCCCGTCCTTTTTTCATGCCTTTTATTTGGCGTTGCTGGCGTAGAGGGCCGCTGTTTCCTCGGAAATAATGCCCTTCTCCCTCAGCTGCGTTACGCTCACATCCATGGCGATCATACCCTCCTTGCGGCCCGCGTAGATGGCGGTATCGATTTGATGGATGCGGCCTTCCCGGATCATGTTGCGGATGGCGGGGTTCATGCGCATCACCTCAAAGGCGGGCACCAGGCCGCCATCCGCCGAGGGCAGAAGCTGTTGAGAGATCACCGCCTCCAACACCATGGAAAGCTGGAGCCTTACCTGCTGCTGCTGGTCCGGCGGGTAGACGTCGATGATGCGGTCGATGGTCTTGGCGGCGCCCAGGGTATGCAGGGAGGAAAGCACCAGCTGACCCGTTTCCGCCGCGGTCATGGCAATGTTGGTGGTCTCAAAATCCCGCATCTCCCCAAGAAGAATCACGTCCGGCGACTGGCGCAGTGCGGCCCTCAGCGCGCTGGCATAGGACTCGGTGTCGGAATGGATCTCCCGCTGGCTGACGATGCTGCGGTTGTGGCGGTGGATAAACTCCACCGGGTCCTCCAGCGTGATGATATGGCAGCTGCGGCTCTTGTTGATGGCGTCCACGATGCAGGCAAGGGTGGTGGATTTACCACACCCCGCCATGCCGGTCACCAGAACCAGCCCCTTGCCAAGCTTATGAGCATTCATCACTTCCGCAGGGATCCCCAGCTTTTCCGGATCGGGCAGCGAAAAGAATACCGTTCGGATGACGGCGGCCAGGGTATTGCGCTGACGGTACACGTTGATTCGAAAGCGTCCCACTCCGCTCAGCGAAAAGGAAAAATCATCGTCCCCCGCTTCCAGGAAATATTCGAAGCTCTTGTGATTAACCAGGGAATAGATGTCCTCCACTAACTGGTAGGTATCCTCCGGCTTCAAGCGCTCCTCTCCCTGGGGAACGATGGTCCCGTCAATTTTAAATGACACGGGAAGGTTGGCAATGAGGAAGACATCCGATGCCTTTTCCTTTGTGGCCTTGGTCAAAATCTCCGTGATCGTCATGGGTTATCGTCCTTTCCCGTCCAAAGGGGCGGATTTTCTTCCGGCGAATTGCCGGACTCCCGGACCAGCCGCCGGCTTTCCAGGCTGAGACCGCCGTCGAAGGTGAGCCGGCTTTCCAGCCGCACGTTTTCCGTAACGCTCTCGGAAAAAATAATGTTCAGCCGTCCGTCCGTCATCTGCGTTTCATATTCTTCCCCCAGGGCGGAAAAACCTCCCTCAGCATCCTGGCCCTCAAGCACACTGGACAGCTCCGCCATCCGTGCCTCGCTTCTGGCCTCCGCCTCATAATAGCTCTTTGTGAATCCGACGCTCTTTTCCGCCAGTTTCCATTCCGACCGGGCGGTGATCAGCGACAGCACCGCAAACACTGTCAGACAAAGGATCATCAGCACCATGATAAGGGAGACGCCGCTGATCCGTATGGGATTCTCCTGCCGCTTCAACGTTCCACCCCCTCTGCAAGGGCAAAGGGCAGGGCGTAGAGTTCGCCCTCCTCGCCGCCGATGACGATATTTCCCTCGACGGGACAGCCCGCCCGCAGGGTGATTTTGGCCTGATAGGCGCCTTCCCCCTCCACCTGACGCCAATCTCTGTCATACCAGAGGGTCACGCCCGCTTCGAGATCCCCAAAGCGGTCCGTCATGGTCTCATAATCCCCCGCATTCTTCAGCTGTTCTGCCAGGGATTGGGCCTGAATCATCGCGCCGCTCAAATCCTGGGATCTTCTCGTATAGCCGTGGGCGGAAGCAAAAACGCTGAGGATAATGGCGCAGGAAACGAAAAAGACCAGCAACATCACCATAAATTCCATCAAAAACAGGCTGGCGCCCGAATGGGTCCGTTCCTCCATGGCCTCTCCTTTCTAACGCAGCGCTAAATCCAAAGTCCGCTCCATCCCGGAGGCGGCGGTCACCGTAAGCCGGATCAGCCCCTCGGCGGTCTCAATTCTAAAATCCTCCACCGCCACCAGCCGCTCCCCGGCGTTCCAATCGATATCCCCTTCGGCGGGAACCAGCTGTTCGCATAGATACCCTTCCCAAGGATAGATCAGGGTTTGGTAGGTCACCTCTTCCCACGCCTCATCAATGGCAAGAGCGCTGACGCCATCCTTCTCCACCACGGACACGCGGTCCGTTCCGCCGTAACGCACCTTATTGCCCACATAGGCGAGGCCGGTTCGGACCTGACCGCTGTCCTGCATCGCGCTTGCCGTCTTTTGATAGATTTGGGAGCCCATCATCACCAGGAGAAGGGCGAACACCGTAAAGATGCAGATCAGGGCCAGAGCCGCCACCGTCTCGAAGGTGTGTCTTTGCTTACCCATTATCCCCGATCCTTTCATTTTTTCTCTATGACCTGGAGCTCCGGAAAAAGGTTGTCGGCCACCAGCTGATAGTGGACCCGGTAGGCGTCATGATTGATTCGAAGCCCATAGTTCTCCTCGAGATACGCCACGCTGGGCGGATAGGCCCCTTCCAGAGCGTAACAGGTCACCACCGCCTGGCGCAGGGCGTTTCGCACATTCTCCCCGCCCTCGGAACGGGTCCGGTCCCGGACGAGCCCGGAACCCAAGAGCACCGCTGCCGCCAGCGCCAAAAACACCGCCGCCGGCACAACAAATTTTAACGCTTTTCTCATGGCCCCTCCCTATCCCACGGAGGAGAGAATGGAGATGAGGGGCAGCATGGCGGAGATCACAATCCCGCCGATGATCACCGACAAAGTGACCACCAGCACCGGCTCCACCAGGGATACGCTCCGCTCCAACGCCTCCGACAGCTCCTCGTCATAATAATCCGACAGCTTTTCCATCGCTAAATCCAAGCTGCCGGTTTTAAGGCCAATATACACCAGCCGGTTGCCCATGGCGCCAAACATGCCCGAACGGCCAAGGGCCGTCTCCCAGCTTTCGCCCTCCTGCACCGCCCGCTGGCACGCTTCCAAACGTTCCCGAAGGCGCGGATGGCGGGTCCGCAGGATCATGGCCGCCACACTCTCCTCAATGGAGATGCCGCTTTTCAGCATCATGGACAGACCGTTCACCATCTGGCTTACCGCCAGGGTATAGGCGATGCGCCGAGTAAATATGGATTTCACCAAAAGGTCCGTCAAGCGCTGCCGGCCCTTCTCCGTGCGGGAGCACAAGAATCCCGCCGCCAGGCCAAGGAGCACCAGAGCGATTACCGCGAGCAGGATGTAGCTGAGTCCGTAACCCGCTTGCAGGCTGACGGCGCCTCCCTCAAATTCACTGAGGACCTGCTGAAAGGCGGGCAGCACACCAATGATCATCACCGCCACCACCACCGCCATCATGCAGATCAGCAGCACCGGATAGTATACGGCGCTTCGCAGCCGCTTTTGGAAGCCGTCCATGCGCCGGTAATAGCGGCCAAGCCCTTCCAGCGCCTCCTCCAGGCGGCCGGAGCTTTCCCCCACCTCCAGGGTGGCTATCATATACTTTGGTGCGCAGTCCTCGGCCTTCAGACTGTCCGCCAGACTCTCGCCCCGCTGTATGCGTTCGTCCACCCGGTTCAGGGCGTCCTTCAGCGGCCCCCCGTTGAGGTCCTCATGAACGGCATGGAAACCGTCCCGAAGCTGAATGCCCGCATGGAGCATCATGGCCAGATTTTCGCACAGGATGGCGGTTTCGCCCTGGGTGAGGCGGTAGCCCTCCACACGTTTTTTCATTCGTCCTTCCGCCCTTCCTAATATTCATAGACGGTCTCGTATTGGAGATCCCCATCGGTATTCGAGGCGGCAAAGGTGGTATCCACCAGCTGCCAATTCTCCCCGTCAAAGTAAATTTTCATTTCCACCCATCCCACATCCTTGATGTAGACGAGGTTCCAGGCGTGGTACACGTCCAGCGGCTCCACATAGCCGGTGACCAGCTTGGTGGGGATACCCTGGGAACGGAGCATGGCCGCAAAAAGGGACGCGTAGTCGTAGCAGATGCCCTTCCTTTCCTCGAGCGTGTCGTCCACCGAAGGCAGATAATCCTTCCTCGTCTGCACCGTCTCCGCCTTGGCGTCATCGTAATCAATATTGTTCACAATGTATTGGAAAACGTCATGAACCACGTCCAGATCGGAACGGGCGTCCGCGGTAAGGGCCTGCCCCTCCAGCACCGCCTGGCTGTCCGGCGTGTAATCCACCATCTGGTTGGGCACCAGAAAAGGCGCATAAGCGCTGGACAGAACCACCTCCACCTCCGCAGTAAGCAAAGGCGTATACCGGTTGTCCACGATATTCTCCAACACCGAGATGGCATAGCTTCCGTCGCCGCACTGCAAAGGGAAGGTTTCACTCCTTCCCTCATGGTTTAGATCGTAGTTATAGACCTTGTCGCCGCACTTGATCTGGGCTTTCACCCTCTTGTCCCGGCCGGTGATGCAGGTAAGCATCACATATCCGTCGGCTTTGTGGCTGGTGTCAATTCTTACCTCGTCGTTTTCCGCCACTTCCGTGTCCCCAGCCTCGGGCATTCTCACCTTCACCTTCTCCCGAAGAGGCGTTTCCTCTTCGGCATTCGGCGAGGCTTCCGCCGCGGGACTGGCGGCAGGCGGCGCCGAGCAATTGGTCAGCGTCAAGATCAAAACCAGCGATTGCAGCCAAAGCAGCCCTCGTCTGGTCCTTTGTGTCATACGCCTTTCATGCCTCCAGAATCTATTTAATGGGCTCCAGCGGCTCAAATACCGCCCTAAGCTGTACGGGGTGTTTCCGGTAGGTGGCCCTAAAGGTGCGGGAGAGCCGCGCCACCACGCTTTCGCAATCCTCGTAGGCCGCGTTCATAAGCAATATCACCAGCTGGGATTTGGAATATTGGGAAACCACATCGCCCCGCCGAAGCCCCAGAATGATCACCCGCTTGAGAACGGCAAAGGCATCATTCAAAACGGCGCTGGGCGGCATGCGATGGTCCTCCCCCAGCAAAGAGATGAGCACCAAATAGATCGACTGTCCCGATCTTTCCATGCTGCGGCACTGCAGGCGGTAGATCTGGCGGAACACATCAATTTCGCAAAAAAGGGCGCCATTGATGATATCGTTGTTTTCCTTAAGATTGTTTTTCACCGACTGCAGATCGTACTGAACGTCCTCCTCGCTGTGGTGCATCTGCCGGTAGAGGGTCTGCAGGGCCTCGGAGGGCTGAACGCCAAGCTCCTTATACAGCAGCTGCGCAATATATTCATACTGGGCGATGCCCTGGCTGATCTGGTCCATATGGATCAGCGCCCGAATCATCATTTCATGAAGGGTTTCCTCATATGGATTGAGCTCAATGGCCCGCTCGCAGGTCGCTACGATCTTGCCGTAATCCTCCGCCGAGGCATAGAGTTTACACAGATTCAGCACCGCGGAAGTGTACATCCGTTTGTAGTAGCCCGATATGGAGATAACCCAGTTCTCGTAGGCGCTGTCCGTCAGATAGTCGCCGGTGTAGAGCGCCAGCGCCTCGCGGTAAAGATCAATCTGATTGCCAATCCCGATCTCCTGATCCTCCGCCCCTTTGCACAGACTTGCAAATTCGTCGGCATCGATCCAGCAGGGAACGTCGGGATTCCATAGATAGCTGTTGTGCTGGAACAAAATAAGCTCCCGATCCCCACAGCCCTTTCGAAGGATGCTGCGTAACCGGTACATCAGCGTGTACAAAGCCTTCAAAGGATTTTCGCAGTCGCCGTCCGGCCAAAGCATATCGATGAGCTTATCGATGGATACGGGCTGGGAGCGGTTGACAAGCATGTATTTAAAAAGCTTCCACACATTGCTGGCTCGGGGAGAACTGTTGGACAAAACCGTGTTCCCCACACAAACGGAGAAGGTGCCCAGCGTACGAATGCGCAGTACGACCCCACCATCAGACCCCTCTTGCATTTTGGGTTTCCCCCTTCTACGTCAATTTAACCGTTATCTCATTATAAGGGATTTCTCGTCTTTACACAATGATTACGCAAAGAAAACCCTTGCTTAGCCGAGATTTCAGCCCCTTCTGTGATCAGGATATCATCGTTGGCCGCTATCATTATTTTTGAGAGAATCTGTCTTCCGTACGGAAATTAAGGGGGCATCCAAATGATGAAAAAACATGGATTATTGATCCGCAGACTGACCACATGGCTACTCACGCTGCTTTTGCTCTTGCAGCTGTTCCCCAGCGTTCCCATCACAGCGGCAGGGGAGGGCGCCAGCAACATTGATCTGACCGCCCGGATCATCGGTGGCACCAGTGACGCCGCCATCACTTCGGTGGACTCGGGCGACGCTTTCCGCGTCATGGCCGACTACACTCCCTACCCCAATTCGGGCAGCGCACCCTACAACGCGCCCACCATCACCATCAACATTCCAGCCGGCATCGAAGTCCGTCAGGATGATCTCATCTGGCAGAACAATACCGATGTGGTGAGCGCCAGCCTTGTACCCACCGGCAGCGGCGGCCAGATGGCAATGTTCCTGCTCAAAAACGCTTTGACCGCCGGCAATTCCCGTTCCGTCGGCGTCATGCTGCGTTTCCCCAATATGACCACGGAAAATGGGTCCAGCGCCCATTTCCAGATCCAGATGACCGGAGAATATGAAACCTCGCCGGACAGTGGAAACTACGATGATTTCTTTAAGGAAACATCGGTGGACATCTCCGCCGTCGCCAGCGATACCTGGACGGTGACAAAATCGGTGGACCCCTCCTACACGGGGGATGCCAGCGACACCGATTATTATTACGTGCGCTATCAGATCACCGCAAACCTGGCCCAGACCCCGGACCGGCCGGGCCGGCTGAGCCTCGAACAGTTCTCCCTCACCGACACCCTGCCCACGGAGAACGTACAGCCGGAGGGCGGCGCCATCTTCGTATCCGCGACCTGGCCCGATGGCACGCCTCTTGATTCCAGTTCCTATTCTCTCAGTCAAACGGGTCAATTCCTGGATGCCGTCACCTTTACCGAATATAGAACCATGGGCCGGGAGGGCAATTACGTATCCTCCAGCGCGCCCATCACCACCACCTATTATTTGAACGTCAAATATCCCAAGGCCCCCTATCTCTCCCAGGCCAATGAGGACCTTACCCGCTACACCCTCACCAACGGCGCCGAGCTTTCCTATAAGCTTCTAGGCAAACAGCCGGCCGCCGACAGCGCCACCGCACCGGTGGAGGTGGGCTGGTACGAGACGGGGATGACAGCCTATGGCTTCACCATTTTGAAGAAGCTGGAGATCGGTATGGAGGCGTTCACCCTCACCGATACTCTCGCCGCCGAATATGGCCAGGCGGGCTTTACGCTGTACACCGATGCGGCCTGCTCGGTGCCCGCCCGGAATCTCAATAACGAACCCATCGGTGAACAGTTCACCGGCGTCGACGGCAAAGTGCTCTTCTCCAACCTGCGGTATGGCACATATTATTTGAAGGAAACCACCGTACCCGAAGGTTTTGACGGTCTTGCAGCGCCCATCACCGTCACCATTGGCGACGATGGCAGCGTCACCGCCAGCGGCGGCGATCTTACGGGCACCCAGCTCACCCTTTTGAACGGCGGCCGCACCGGCGGCAAGGGCATCGTTGAATTCTACAAGAAGGGCATCGGCGCCGCTTCCGACACTGTCACCCCCCTGTCCGGCGTGACCTTCGCTTTGAAAAAGGATGGCGCTACCGTTGCCGAGGCCATCTCAAACGCCCAGGGCTTCGTGCGTTTCCATGCCGTTCCTGCCGGAACCTATGAGTTGACGGAAACCGGTCTTGGCTCTCTGGACGGCGAATATCAGCTTCCCGCCAAAACCTGGACCGTCACCGTTCAGGGCAACGACATCGTGCAGGTGGATTTTGGCGCGGACAGCGTTTTCGGCGAACCCAATTCCCTACTCAACCGTTCCAACAAGGGCCGTTTCCAGTTGTTCAAGACGGACAGCCGGCCGGAGGTCACCGACAAACTCGCCGGGGCCCGTTTCGAGCTCTATGACGAGGAGCCCACATCTGTCAGCACCCCCATCGATACCTTTACCGTGCCGGCAGCGGGCTACGTTTCGGACGCTCTGGACCAGGGTACCTATTGGCTGAAGGAGATCGCCGCGCCGGAAGGCTACATTTTGGACGGCACGCCTTTCTCCATCGAAGTGGTGCAGAATGCCACCGCCCAGATCAACCGTCCCAATGTGAAATATGCCACCCTCGGCCTGCTGAAATACGGGTCCTGGAACAGCGATCCCTACTTCGCCGGGATTGGCGGCGTCGAATTTTATATCTACGATGCGCCCACCGGCGGAGACCCGGTGGTGCCCGATCCCCTGATCAGCACCGTGGACTCCACCGGCAACCCGTATTACAGGCATGCTGACGGAAGCCTGTCCACGGGAGGCATTCTGCTGCCGGCGGGAACCTATTATTTGGAGGAAGTCCCCAGCAGCGTTCCCGCGGAATATGCGCCGCTCACCGAGCGCATCGAAGTCGTGCTGAATGTGGGCAATCTAACCGAGATCAAGGTAACAAACGCCGCCAAATACGGCCGCTTTGAAATCACCAAAATCAATCGCCGGACCGGTGCGTCCATGAACGGCATCACCTTTGAAATCTACGACAACGAGGCCTGCACCGGCACGCCGGTGGACACCATCGTCACCGGCGAAGTGGTGGACCGGGACGCCCAGGGAGGCGAGACCACCCGTCAGGGCGTGGCCCGCTCCAAACTGCTGCCCACCGATGTTACGTACTATGTGAAGGAAATCGCGCCCAGCGGCTATTTTGGTGTGCTTGACATCATCAAGGGCGTGGATGGCAGCGGCCATGCCACTGCTGCCGGTTCGGGTTTCCGCCTTTCCGCCAACACGCCGGTGGCAATCTCCGTTTTGAACGATCCGCCGGTTTCCATCAAAATCGTGAAAACCGATGCCGCAAGCTCCAGCAAATATGTTTCCGGTGCAACTTTTGCGCTCTATGACGTAAATCCCGAAGAAACCGCGGGAGCCGCCGCCATCCAGACAAAGACCACCGGCGCAAACGGCGAAATCCTTTTCGCCGGACTGGAACCGGGAAAAATCTACTGGTACAAGGAAACGGCCGCCCCGTCGGGATATGTCCCCGATCCCGCCGTCCATGAAGTGACGGCGCCCGCGGCGGACAGCGTCAATGACGTCAAGACCGAGAATATCACCAACCAGCATTACGCCACCCTCAAAATTGTTAAAAACAGCACCTTTGACAACCGGACCATCGCCCTGTCCGGCGCCGAATTCCGGGTCTATCCCCGCACCTCCGGCACCAGCAGCGCCGCCGAGGATCTGGCTGCATCGGCGCCCGCCGATATCAGGACGGTAACGACCGGCAGCACCGGTGCGGCCACGATAGCCGATCTGGCGCCCGGTGCCTATTGGGTGGAGGAAACGAGGGCCCCCGACGGCTTCACGCCTAGCGACACCCCAGTTGCGGTGGAGGTTAAGTCCGGTGATAACCTGGCCGGTTACCGCACCATCACCCATGCTACGGTGATCAACGATCCCGCCAAGGGCAAGCTTCAGCTTAAAAAGGTGGATGCCTCCGATTCATCAAAGAATCTGGCCGCCACTTTCAGCGTGTATGGTCCTGCGGTGGGCGGCGCCTACGGCGATACGCCGGCGGTCACCCTCACCACCAGCAGCATTAATGGCCTGGCTACGTCCGGATACCTGGATCCCGGCGTCTATAAGATCGTGGAAACCGCCGCCGCCGAAGGCTATGTGCTGGACGCTGCGCCCTTCTACATGACGGTAGAGGCCGGCCACACCACCGAAACCATCGACGGCAAATCGGACAACGTAGTGAAAAATACGCCCAAAGGCGAGCTGAAGATCATGAAGGAGGCCACCTGGATGGGCACCGGCGGCAGCAACGGCGATTTCACCCTCGGCCTTGGCGGCGCCAAATTTGATATCTATCCCAAAAGCAGCCGAGCCCCCGAGGACCGAACGGCCGATAAGGCCGATGCCGTCGCGGCGGGTACGCGGATACAGGTAACCACCGCCAACGACGGCACCGTGACCGTGCCTCTCGATCCTGGGACCTACTGGGTGGAGGAGACCGAGGCGCCCACCGGCTACGATATGCCTGATAATCCCGTGCAGCAGGTGACCATCGTTACCAAGGCTGTCGAGGAGATCACCGTGGACAACACGCCCCAGACCGGCCGTATCCGCATCCTGAAGCGGGATGTGAACGGCGGCGGTCCGCTGGACAGCGCCCATTTTGAGGTCTACCGGTCGGATGCTGCCGGTACGGTTCAGCCCGGCCTGCCCGGGGTGCCTCTCGTCAAGGTGGATGTAACCAATCTGGTCAGCGGCACGGAATCCGATTCCAGCGGCGGCGTACTGCATGGCTTTGCCCTTTCCGGCGCACTCCCCGAAGGTACCTATTATCTGAAGGAACTGGCCTCCTCTCCCCTGCTGACCCAGCATGGTTACGAAATGGTGTCGGAGTGGACCGGCCCCATCGAAGTGACCGCCGGAGCCATTGCCTTCCGGGACGATATCTATAACTTTAAACCCACCAGTGTCAGCGGTACCAAGCTTGAGCAGGACGGCGTGACCCCGGTGGCGAACGCCTATATCGCCCTATTTGCTGACCAGGATGAGGCCAGTGCCATGAACGCCACCCTTGCCGGCGGTGCAATCACGGCTGCCGATCTTACCCCGGAGTATCTTGCAGACAACAACATTCTTCAGGTAGCCAAATCCAACAATGTGGGTGTCTTTGAGTTCAGGGATCTTCAGCCCGGCGCCACCTATTATGTGCTTGAGATCATTGCGCCCGCCGACTATGTGCGAAACGAAAACATCTATCCCGTCACGGTGAAGGAGGACGGAACGGGCTTTACCGCGCCTCTGGTCATCCTCGACGATCACTACGGCAAGGTTCGGGTGAAGAAGACCACCACCCTCACTCTCGAAGACGGCGGCACCGTAACCTATCCTGTGGACGGCGCCGAATTCACCCTCTATTACGCCGAGAAGAAACCGGGCGCCGGTTCCGCTGACAGCGGAAACCACCCATGCAGTGGCAGCTGCGATTATATAGCTACCGACCGCGTGGCCTATGAAGCCACCACCGGAACGGAGACGGTGGAGAAGGGCACCTTCCTCACCGATTATCTCGCGCCCGGCCACTATATTCTGGTGGAAACCAAAGCTGCCGAAGGCTTTGAGCCCATCACCACCACCTATCACGTGGTGGTGCCGGTGGATGACACCAACACCTTCTACTATGACAACCCCATCGAGAATACCGCCCTTTACGGCCGGTTCCAGCTGAGGAAGCATGACGCCTCCGATCCGGCGGGCGGTCCCTACACCCTGCTTGCCGCCACCTTCCAGGTGGAGAAATGGGATGAGGCGGCTGGAGCGTTTGTTCCCTATCCCAGCGGCGATGCCCCCTACCAGTTCACCACCAAGACGTCGGAAATCTATCTGTCGGATTATCTGCCTCAGGGCCGCTACCAGCTTCGGGAGATCACTCCCCCGTCCGGCTATACCGCCATCGATCCCGTGGAGATCACCATTACCGGTGGTCTAGTAAACTCGGTCCTTGATGTGCCTAACGCCAAACAGGGCTCCGTTGTGGTGGAGAAGAAAGGCTCCTGGATGGGCACGGCGGGCGATGCCATGAACGGCGTGACCATCGGTCTATTCGCCTATACCGGCGATGCCAATCGGGAAATCGACTGTTCCGCAGCTCCGCTGCAGCAAAAATCCACAAAGAACGGCTCTGTCACCTTCACCGGCGTAAATGCCGGCACTTACTGGGTCAAGGAGACGGCCGTTGGCAGCAATCCTGGCTACAGCGCCAATCTGCCCGCTGTCAAGGTGGCGGTGAGCGCCGGGGCCACCGTGCGGCTCACCGGCAGCAATGCCCTCGTCAATGAACCGGTCTATGGCAGGCTCAAGCTGATGAAGCTGGACCGCAATGGCGGTGCGCCCATCGAAGGCGTGCGGTTTGATGTTTACACCACGGCGGACTGCTCCGGCGCAGCCATCACCTCCATGACCACCAATGCCTCGGGCGTAGCTGAGACCCAGCCCCTCCTCGCCCCTGACACCGCCTATTATCTGAAGGAAACGCCGCCCACAGGCTATGCCGCGGAGGGTACGGGCATCACCGGCCCCTACTATGTGGAAGCCAACCGCTACAACACGGCGGCCAGCCCGGATATTACAATTTATAATACGAAACTGCAAACCGTTAAGCTCTTTAAAGTGGACGAATCCGGCGATCCCATTCAGGGCGCGGTCTTCAAGCTCTATGCCGAGGATCCGAGACTCAACACCGCGGCAACGGCCATTCAGACCGGTACCACCGACCGGAATGGCTACATTGCCTTCACCGGCCTTCTGCCCTTGACCACCTACTACGTTCAGGAGTTCACCGCACCGGCGGGCTATGTCAAGGACACCCAGGTCCATGAGGTGACCACCGACAACACCGGCGCCAAGATCATGGACGAAATCGTCAACATTCCCCAGGGCCGTATCAAAATCAAGAAGGAGGCCGCCTGGACCAACGCCGCCGGCGAGCCCCACAGCCTGCCGCTGGAGGGCGCAGAATTTGATATCTATCCCTATGACACCGGTTCAAATACCCGGGGCAGCACTGTCGCAGGAACGCTGGTCACCGATGATATGGGCACGGCTACCTCCGGCTATCTGGATCCCGGTCACTATGAACTGGTGGAACGGGTGGTGCCTTCCGGCTTCTCCGCCGATCCAAACGGCGGCCCCTACATCGTGGAAGTGCAAAGTGGCGCAACCAACACCGTTTACTTCGATACGCCCATTTCAAACGTGCCAGCCAGCGGCCGCTTTGTGCTCACCAAGTATGCTTCCGGCACCGATCCAAAGACGGTCATTACCGGCGGCGCGGAGTTCAAGCTCTATAAGGAAACCAGTCCCGGCTCCGGTGAATACGAGGTCTACTCCCTCAGCACCACCTCCGACACCTTTGTGGTGGAGGGCACCTATGTCTCCGGCTTCATTCCGGAGGGCAACTATCGTTTGGAGGAGGTTGCGGCTCCCGAGGGATACACGCTCAATCCCGATCCAATGGACTTTACCATTACCACCGGCAAGACCATTGAGCTGTTCTACCCCGACGATGCTCAGGGCTCCATCCTGCTCACCAAGACCGGCGACGCCCAAAATGGAAGCCCCCTGCTGGAAGGCGCCAAATTCCAGCTTTATCGGGACGGCGCACCCGTGGGCACGGTTAAAACCACTGACGCACGGGGCCAAGCGGAATGGACCCATCTTGACGCGGGCACCTATTCCATCGTGGAGACCGAGGCGCCTACGGGCTATGCCGTCACCGCTGATCCCATTCCCGATGTAACCGTTCTGCCCCAGGGCACGGCCCGGCAGTACACGGTGAGTGTCTCCGATCCGGCCAATATGGGTCGCGTCAAAATCGTCAAACAGGATGCCGAGGACGCTGCCTCCCTTGAAGGCGCTGAATTTGAGATCTGGTCCCTAACCGGAAACGGTCAAAAGGATCAGCGTGTGGCTCAAGGCCTCACCACCAACGGCGCGGGCTTCGTTCTCTCCGGCCTTCTGCCCGCGGATCCGGCGGGTACCGATTATCTGGTCGTGGAGACCAAGGCGCCCACCGGTTATTCCCTGGACGATCGTCTGGAACCCACCGAACAGATTGTAAAGGTAAAACCCATTCATCAGCCCGTTGCCGGTGACAACGTGGTCACCTTCCTCAACAAGGAGCGGACCGATGTGTCCGGTTTTGTCAGCAGCATCTCCAAGGAGATCGTCTCCACTGGCGATGCAAAGAGCCTGATGCTGGCCGATTTCGACGTCACCTTCAAGCTCAAGGACTATACCGACGGCCAAAATCCCCTGCCCCTCGAGGACTTCACCGTCACCGATACCGATATCCTGCGCCAGTATCTGGAACAGGGCGAATACAAGGATATGGCCAACGAGCGGGGCGCCTACCGCGTGGGGCAGGTCCGCGTCTATGGCGCGTCCAGTGCGGAAAACATCGACATTGACGCTTTGGTTCAGTACCAGACCTATGACCAGCTCGGCACCTCGGCGTGGACCACCGCGGGCACCCTGCAAAAGCTGAATGAGCTGGCGGAGGGGGATTACCGCATGGTGAGCCTCGCCGATCTCACCGATCCCGCCGTAGCGATCCGGGTGCAGTACCTGAGGACCGGCCGCGCCTTCACCGCGAAAGGCATTGAATTTGATGTGACCTTTGCCCAGCAGGCGGAGGGCCCCGCGGTGCACGAGGTGCGCCGTGTGGAAAACACCGCGGCTCTCAGCTACAGCTACACCCTCTACGACAACACCCATACGCCCGTTCCCGTACCGGTCAGCCGGCCCAGCAACACGGTTTCCGCCGATCTGCCCGGCCTCGAGCGGGTCAAGACCGAAGTGCTTTTGACCAACAACGCCACCAATGCCACCGGTCAGCCTTTTGTCAGCGGCAGTCCCGTGCAGTACCGCGTAACGGCGAAAAATACTGGCTCGGATACAGATTTCAAGGACCCCATTATTTCCATCGATATTCCGGCCTACACCACCCTGGATGAGAGCGCCATCTATAACATCGTGGATTCCGAAGGTGTGGTGTGGACCCCCAGTCAGGTCCGCTTCGTGGACAATGTGCCCGCCACCCATATGGTGAACGGCGTCCTCCAGCCCCTGCTGGATGCCAGCAACAATCCCGTGATGACCCGCCGCATGGTATTCATCTTTGAGGGCAGCACCCTGGCGGCGGGCAAGAGTCTCAACATCGATTATCAGGTGCTCATCAACCGCAGCAAGCCCTCGGCGGTGACCACCTTGTTCTCGCCGGCTTACCTCAGCAGCGCTTACCGCTACCCGGTGACGGTGGATAATCCCCTGGGACTGTCCTTCGACAACGACCCTTCCACCGGTTCCATGGTGGAGAACGGCATGCTGGACAACACCGTGGACAGCATGCTGGGCGGCAGTGAAATCAAGGATAACCTCTACGTGAACGCCAACGAATCCATCACCGTGGTGGACGATGACGCGCTGGTGATCCTGAAGCGGGTGAAAGGCGCGCTGGACAGCGACTTCCTCAACCCCGGCCAGCGGGCGTACACCTATCCCAACGGCATGGTGGACTATGAGATCACGGTGTCCAACTACTCCACCGACGACGCCTCCCACATCAACATCGTGGATATTCTCCCCTTCGAGGGCGACAGCCATGTCAAGCGTGTGGAGGATACCGGCGCCGTTATGCCAAGGCGCACCGAACTTCCTGAGCGGCCGGTGCTGGTGGATGTTTCCGCCCCCGGCGCCACCATCTACTACTGCACCGCTGCGCGCTGGTCAGCGGCGCAGCGGCAGGCTTCCGGTAACACCGAGGATGAGCTGCCCATGCTCTACGAAAACGACAGCTCCGCCTGGGCGGGCTGGACCACCGCAAAGCCCGCCGATATGACGACGGTAACCGCCATCGGCATCGCCTTTGACTTTGGCGATCAGCCGCTGGGCAAGGGTGAATCGGTGGCCGTCTACATCAAGATGCAGATGCCGGGCTTCACTGCCGATAAGATCGGTCAATATTACGACAAGCTGATCGCAAACTCCGCGGCTGCCTCCCTGACCACGGTGGGCAACACGGCTCCCACCCGTCTTGTGGAAAACGACCAGGTGCTTTGTGCCATGCGGCTTCCCGTGGGCTCCATCGGCGATTATGTATGGATTGACCGCAACAATGACGGCCTGCAGGACGCCACCGATGAGCCCATCAGCGGCCTTGAGGTAACCCTCTACCGCACCGATCATAAAGCGGGCGATCAGCAGGTCTCCTACACCTATACCACCGCCACCGATACCTTTGGCAAGTATCTGTTCGAGAACCTGCCCTGCAATCTGCTGAAGGATAGCAGGGATCCCGCTTCCACCAATCCCGAGGATTATGTGGGCGAGGTGTACACCACCTACCGGGTGGAGTTCGCCGACCCAGGCCACGATCTGGTGCCCACCGTCCGTTATGCGGGCAATGATACCGCCCTTGATTCCAATATCGATCCGGCCCGCGCCTCCGAAACCCTAACTTTGACGGTGAAAAGCGAATCGGGCGCTCTGTTGGGCGAGAACAATCTCACCATCGATGCCGGCTTCACACAGCCCTGCGCTTTGGGCGACTTCGTATGGATCGATGTCAATCGCAACGGCATTCAGGACGGGGATGAGCCCGGTGTGAACGGCGTGACCGTCAACCTTTACCGGCTGGATGAGAACGGCAGGGCTCCCGATGCGCCGACGGCCACCACCACCACCGCTGCCCTGAACGGCGCGGACGGTTATTACCTCTTCGAAAACCTGGTGGCCGGTGACTATGTGGTGGAGTTTGACATCTCCGAACTCTACAAGCCGGGCGGCTACACCTATCGCTACGCTTTTACCGAAGCGAATCAGGGCGCCAGCGATGTGGACGATTCGGATGCCAGCATCACCATGGATGAGGACGACCGGATCCGCCGCACCGAAACCATTACGCTGGCCTCCCGGGACCGGGATCTTACCTGGGACGCCGGCCTTACGGTGTACAGTGCCCTTGGCGGCTATTGTTTCGACGACCGGAACTACAATGATGTGCAGGATCTGGGCGTCCCGCTGCCCGGTACGAAGGTGACCCTCTATGAGGTCATCGACGGCATCCGCCAGACCACGCCCCTTCGGCCCGCCGTCACCGTGGGTGAGGACGGCCGGTACTACTTCGACAACCTGAAGGAGGGCGTCTACCAGGTCCACTTCGATTTCCCGGACGGCTATATGGCCGCATCCCCCCGGGCGGGCGGCGATCCCACTTTGGATTCCAATGTGGAGCTCGAAATCACGCCCAACCTCAACCAGGGCTATACCATTCAGATTGACCTTGGCTATGACACCATTGACACCACCTGGGATGGCGGTGCCTATATCCTGGGCGCCATCGGCGACTACGTGTGGTTCGATGAAGATAAGGACGGCATCCAGGACGAGAACGAGAAGGGTATCGAGGGCATCGCCGTAACGCTGCAACGCCGGGAAGGTTTCACGGGCCTTTGGAAGTTCTATGAGGAAACCACCACGGATCAGGCCGGTTATTACCTCTTTGAGGATCTCAAGACCGGCTACGATTCGGGCTATCAGTATCGAGTGATCTTCGGGCCCAAGACGGGCATGCAGCTCACGCTACCGCTGGAAGGACTCGACCCCACGGTGGACTGCGATGCACTGCCCATCTACATCGACGGACTGGGCTTCCCCACCGATCCCATCATCGTGGAATACGGCGCCACGGACCTCACCTATGACGCGGGCTTCATCATTACCCGCGGCGCTCTGGGAGACTATGTGTGGTTTGATCTCAACCGCAACGGCCTGCAGGACGAGGGCGAGCCGGGGGTCGCGGGTATCCCGGTAGCCCTTGAATACAACGCCAGCGGCAATCTGGGTCAGGAAACAGCCTGGTCGGAGATCGCCATGACCACCACCAACGCCTCAGGCTACTATCGGTTCGATGATCTGGGCGAGGGCTACTACCGGATCAGGTTCATGATCCCCGCCGAGTATGTGGTCACCGACCTGGAGGCCGGCGAGGACGAGGACAGCTACTTCTACGATTCCGACGCCATGCGCCCTGCCAAAAACGGCTGGTACTACACCCGCGGCATCTATCTGCCGGAAAGCGAATTCGACATGACCTGGGATGCGGGCATCTATCAGCTGGCGGAGGGCGAGGAACCGCCGCCGCCCGTGAACGACTACGTAAAAACGGGCAATCCGCTGGCCGATCGGATGCTGTGGCTGGCACTCGTTGGCGCGGGCTTCCTCACGATCGCGGCGCTGGCCCTTCGCAAACGCTGCTCAAACCGCTAAAGCTTGAAAACCGGGGGTAATTCCCCCGGTTTTTTCTTTTGATCACAAAAATTGATGTGAAATCATTGCCAAACTTGAAAATGTGATTGAAATGAAATCGGCTTAAAATCAGAATGCCAGCAGGTCATGGATAATGGGAGATGTAAAGAAGAGGAGTGTGGGCCTATGACGGTTCAAAAGATTCCCAACAACAGCACCGAAATCCGATTCTTCATCGAACCCACGGAGCTGGATATGCGGGGCATTCTCCACCACCCCTACGGCGGGATGGCTTGGAAGTTCGATAACGTGCTCGAAATGATGAGAATCCTGGAGAACCTGCTGAGCACCAATCCTTTTCCCCAGGCTACTCACAAGCTGAGAGGCCTGCATGAAAAAACAAAACCGTCCCGGTATGGGAACTTAGAGGAGTTGAAACGGATGAGCATGGATCCAAAGCTGGTGCCCTGTGAGAAACCCACCTTCGTGGTAAAGGTTCAGTACCGGCAAAACGCCTCCTGGCAGGGCAGCATCCGCTGGGTGGAGGGCGGTGTGGAAAAGAATTTCCGCAGCACTCTGGAGCTCATCAAATTGATGGATAACGCCATAAGCGGCAAAGAAGAAAGCAGCTGGGGCTAAGAAGATGAGAAGAATTGAGGTAAGCATGATGAAAAAATATGGTTTCGCATTGTTGATCGCCTTGGCTGTGTTGTTCACTCTGCCCATGGGCACCGTCAAAGCCGCCGGGCTCACGCCGCCGAAGGCCGTGTTCCAAACTTCCAGCAGTCTTGATGTGCAGTCCTGCACCATCTCCAACCCCAACGGGGTGGATCTTAACATCACTTGGCAGGATCTGAACGGTTCCTCCTCCGGCTCCTTCACTCTGGGCGCCGGCGGCAGCACCAACATTTCGGTGAGCGCCCCGAATATGGCCCAGGTGGTCCTGCAGATCAGCTATTCCTCCGACGACGGCCAAAGCGGTTCCATCACCCGTGCGGGCAGCGGCCGTTACTGGGTCTACGTCGAGTACCGCACCGCCGATACCGGCGCCGTGCTGTACAGCTCCCAGGAAGCGGTTTCCCCCGGCGGTGCCGTCAGCCATACCGCTCCCGCCACCTATGGTGAATATAAGCTGGTCTCCAGCGCTTCCTTGAGTCACAGCTATAATTCCGGCACGTCCCGCACCCTGACCTTCCGCTATCAGAAGGTGGTGCCTCAGGACTATGAGATCACCGTGGCCTTCATCGATGAGACCACCCGCGCCAACATCGGCAGCGTCCAGGTGAACGTGCCTGTGAACGGAACGGCAAACTACAATGCGCCTTCCACTTACACCTCGGGCAACAAGTCCTACAAGCTGGTCTCCAATGGCAGCATCTCTCACAGCTATGCGGATGCCGCCCGCACCTATGAAGTTCTCTACCGCGAGGTGCCCAATGCGCCGCAAAAGCCTTACGCCATCACCGTGCGGTACCAGGACGCCGATTCGGGCAAGGTGCTCACTTCCCAGAGCGTGACCATTCCCGTCAACCAAACGGTGACCTTCAACGTGGCGCCCACCTATGTGACCGCCGACGGCAGCCGTTATAACCGGGCCTCCGGACAGCCCGCCCAGATCGTACACGAAGCACTCAACACGACCCGGCGGTACACCGTTCTTTTCACGAAGGACAACAGCGTGCCCACGGCTCCCTATGATATCACCGTCAACTACCGCAGTGCCCAGGACGGCAGCGTTCTGGAGAGCCATTCCGTGAATGTGGCTCTCAACACCACTGCCCGCCACAGCGCACCGGCGACGCTCACTTCAGGCGGCACGAATTACACTCTGGCCAGCGGCCAGAACCGGCAGATCACCCACGCCTTCAGTGCCGGCGCGCTGACCTACAATATCTACTACAATGCCGAAGGCGCCAACCCCGTGGAGCCCTATGATATCGCCGTTCGGTATGTGGACGCCGCCACCAACACCACGCTGGACACCGTGTCCGTGCAGATTCCCATCCGGGATCAGGTGGAGGTGCGGCTGCCTGAAAGCTTCACCTTTAACGGCACCGACTATGTGCTGGCCCGCGGACAGGGCAGCGCCATCTACCACGACTACGACAACAGCCGGCGTGCTTATTCGGTGTTCTATCGTGAAGCCGGCTCCCCCGAAGAGGAGGAACCCGTTGTGAGCCCTGAAGTTCCCGAGCAGCCCACGGTTCCCACCCCTACACCCGGAACTCCGGCGACCCCGCCCAACATTGTGGAGCTTCCCGCCCCCGGCGTGACGCCCTCGCCTGAAGCCGAACAGCCTACGCCCACTCCCGAGACCGTTATCAATGACAATGAGGTCCCGCTGGCGGAAGGCAACGAGAATGCCGACAATCCGGATGAGGTGATCGACGACAATGAAGTTCCGTTGGCCAAAGGCGGCGGCAACGGCAGCAGCGCCTGGATCTGGGCGGCCGTCATCGCAGCGTTGGCAGTGGCCGGCGGCATCACTTTCGTGGTGCTGAAGAAAAAGAAGGCTCAGACCGAAGAAAAAAAGTAAGTCTTTATAAAAAAGCTTCCATGACGGTCATGGAAGCTTTTTTTACTCTGTAATCCGTCCCTCAAAAGTGATATAATGTAAACGTTCGTTTGCTCTTAGATAGATAAATGGAAGGGGAGAGATCGAATTGGCCAGGGACATGACCGAGGGTTCCGTGCTCAAGACCATACTCACCTTTGCAACGCCCATTCTCATCGGACAAATTCTGCAGATGACCTACAATCTGGTGGATTCCATCATCGTGGGCCGCTTCATTGGAGAAATGCAGCTGGCGTCCGTAGCCGCGACCTATACCACAGTCACTTTGTTCAACGCCCTCATCACGGGCTTCACCATCGGCACCTCCGTGATCATCGCCCAGTTTTTTGGTGCGAAGAAATTTGATGATCTGCGCAAGACTTTTTCTACAACTTACATCTGCATTCTGCTGGCCGGCATTCTCATGGCGGGCGTGGTCTTTGTCGCCGCCCGGCCCCTGCTCCTCCATGTGCTGGACACACCGCTGTCCATTCTGGACGACGCGGTGCTCTATTTGAGAGTCTATTACAGCGGCGCGCTGTTCGTGTTCATGTACAACCTGCTGGCCGATTCTCTGCGGGCCATGGGCGATTCCCTGCGGCCGCTGTGGTTTTTATTTATCTCCTGTGTGATCAATATCGTGCTGGATCTTCTGTTTGTGGTGGTGTTCCATTGGGGCGTGGCCGGCGCGGCCTTCGCTACCATCCTTGCTCAGGCCTTTGCCTGTCTCGCAGCTCTCCTCTATGTCCGCCGCCATTATACCATCATGTGGTTCAAGCTTCGGGAGATCAAGTTTCACCGGCATTATTTCGGCCTGGCTATCAAGCTGGGGATCCCCGAGGCCTTTCAAAAGGTGGTCATGTCCGTTTGCTTCATGTGGCAGCAGCGCCTGGTCAACAGCTTTGGTCCGGTGACCATCGCCGCCTTCCTGGCGGGCCAGCGGGTGGACCAGCTTTTGGGCATGCCCATCATCGTGCTTGGCAGCGCCATCGCCCCCTTCACCGGCCAAAACATCGGGGCGGGCAAGATGGACCGCATCTTCGAGGGCCGCAAACGGCTTTTTACCATGTCCTTTCTGGTATGCCTTGTCTGTGCACCCATCCTGATCCTTATCGGGCGGCCTTTGCTGTCCCTTTTTGTCGCCGACGCCCAATCGGAAGTCATCACCCAGGCCTATCAATACCTCCTTTGCATCGTGCCCTTCTTCTTCTTCCAAGTCTTCAACAGCGTGACCAGCGGCGTGATGCGGGGCGCGGGAGACGTGAAGTATACAACCTTCCTGTCTTTCACCAGCCTGTTCGCCCGGATCGGTGCGGCCTACTTCATGGTCTATGTACTGAAAATGGGTTATATCGGCATCTGGCTGTCCACCGGTGTGGGCTTTGCCATCTGCGTACTGCCCAATTTCCTTCGTTTTCGCTCGCGGCGTTGGATGACCAAGGCCATCGTGCGCCCGGCGCCTCTCCAGACGGAAACAGAAAAGACGGCCTAGGCCGTCTTTTTTTCATTTTGTCAGCGCCTGCTCAATGATGTGGTAGAGCGTAGGTTTCATGTTGTCAATGGTGTCCGGCTCTCCATAGATGATGGATGAATAGCACACCGACCCGCAGGTGGCCACGATCACATAGATAAGCTTGAACACTTCCTCCTGGGAACGGCCCTCCATATTGCTGGTCAGCGTATCGGCCATCTCCTGAAATGCCGAATCCTCCGGGATCTGTCCCATCTGCTCCTTGACCAGCGGCCAGGAAAAATTTCGTTCAATGAGCCGCAGCACCAATTTGTTGCGTTTGAAATATTCGATGATGTTATCCACAAAGAACAAAACGTTCTGCACAAAGTCGCCCCGGTCATTGGCCTTCACCTTTTCAAAGGCTTCCAGCAGGATATTGCGGCTGATTCTCACCACGATTTCCTTCATTACCTCATTCTTGTCCTTAAAATAAAGATAGAATGTGCCCTTGGCAACCTTGGCCTTCATAACGATTTCGTCAATGGAGGTCTTGTTGAAGCCCTTGGACATGAACAGCTCGTAGGCTGCGTTCACCAGGTTCTGCTTTTTGAGCTCCTTGCGCTGTTGTACCGAATCCAACTTCATCCCCCCCTTGTCCTTTAAAGAATACCCGATTTTGGACCGCTTTACAAGCCTGACGGCCTCATTATAAAAAATTTCTGACCAATAGTCAATATTTAATTGACTATTGGTCAATTTTTGTTTATACTACAAATGCAACAAATGACCAATGGTCAATTTTGAAAGGAATGATTGATTTGGAGCGCTTTGCCAGATTCATCGTTCACAAAAAAGCCGTGGTCCTGATCATCGCCGTGCTCTTGCTGATCCCCTCGGTGATCGGGTTCATTGGAACCTATATCAACTACGATATTTTAAGCTACCTGCCCGGGGAGCTGGAATCCATTCAGGGCGAGGACGCCTTGGAAAAGGACTTTCACATCGCCAGCACGGCCATGGTTACCGTGGAACACATGACCGCGCCGGACGTAGTGGGGCTCAAAGAAAAGCTGGCTGCCATTAAGGGCGTGGATAAAGTCATCTGGGCGGACGATATCGCCGATGTGACCATTCCCCACGAGATAATGCCGGAGGACATTGAGAAATTCTTTTACAGCGATGACGCCACCCTACTCATCGTGACCTTCACGGACAACAGTGCCTCCCTTGGCACCATGAACGCCATGGAGGAAATCAAAGCGGTGCTGCAAAAGAACTGCTTCCTTGGCGGTATGTCCGCCATTGTGGAGGACACCAAGGCCCTGGCGGACCGGGAAATGCCGCTGTATGTGCTCATCGCCGTGCTGCTGCTGCTGGTCGTGCTGTTTTTGGGGATGCGCTCCACGGTGGTGCCCTTCATTTTCCTTGTGGGGATCGCCTTTGCCATTTTCTATAATTTTGGCACCAATATTTTTCTCGGTCAGATCTCCTACATCACCGAGGCGCTGGCCACGGTGCTCCAGCTCGGGGTCACCATGGATTTCTCCATCTTCCTGCTGCATCGCTATGAGGAGGAGAAGGAGCGGGGATTCAAGAGCGAAGATGCCATGGTGAGCGCCATCCAGCGGACCTTCGCCTCCATCACCGGCAGTTCGCTGACCACCATCGCCAGTTTCCTGGCCATGTGCACCATGAGCCTGGCCCTGGGTGCGGACATCGGCATTGTTATGGCCAAGGGCGTACTGCTGGGCGTCATCTGCACAGTGACGGTGCTGCCCGCGCTTTTGATGGTCTTTGACAAGGCCGTGCACAAGTACACCCACCGCACCTTCATTCCCAAGCTCAAACGGGCCTCCCGCTTCGTGGTGAAACACTACCGGAGCATTTTGATCGCCTTCATCGTACTGGTCATTCCCTTCTGCCTGGCCCAGTCGAAAACGGACGTCTACTATACGCTGCTGGATACGCTGCCCCGGGATCTGGTCTCCATCCAAGGTACCGATAAGCTGAAGGAGACCTTCAATATGACCACAACCCATTTTATCCTGGTGGATGACAGTCTGGACAACTATCAGGTCCGGGAGATTGCCCAGAAGGTGGAGGCATTGGATGGCGTGGAACAGACGCTGGCCTACGAGAAATTTGTGGGCGGCGGTATTCCCGCAGAGTTCATCCCCGCCAAAATTACCGAAATCTTTCAAAATGGCGGCAGAAAGATGATCCTGGCCAACTCCAGCTTTAAAGCCGGGTCGGAGGAACAGAACCAGCAGCTTGAACAAATTCAGGATATCGTCAAGTCCTACGATCCCAGCGCTCTGGTCACCGGCGAGGGGGCCATGACAAAAGATTTGATTGAGGTGGCCGATACCGATTTTCAGAACGTCAACCTGACCTCCATCCTGGTGGTGTTTCTCATCGTAGCCGTGGTGTTCCGTTCCATCTCCATTCCCGTGCTGCTGGTAGCGGCCATCGAATCGGCTATCATGATCAACATGGGCATCCCCTACTTCACGGGTACGGAGATTCCCTTTATCTCCAGCATCGTGGTGGGCACTATCCAGCTGGGCGCCACCATCGATTATGCCATCCTCATGACAACCCGGTTCCGGGAGGAGCGGCAGAAGGGCCGGGATGCCAAGGCGGCCGCCCAAATTGCCGTAGAAAACTGTTCCCAGTCCATCCTCAGCAGCGGGTTGGCCTTCTTCGCCGCCACCATCGGCGTTGCGGCCATCTCCAGAATTCAGTTGATCCAAAGCCTATGCGAGATGATTTCCCGGGGCGCTCTGATCAGTATGTTCACGATCATCTTCGTGTTCCCGGCCCTGCTGATCGTCTTTTCCAGGCTCATTGAAAAAACCAGCTATCATTGGCTGACCGTCCAGAACCAAAAAGGAGCTGATTTAAATGCAAACCTGTAAAAAGATGCTGTCCGTAATTCTCTGTGCCGCCATGCTGCTTTGGGCTTTCCCGTCAGTCCGGGCGGAGGGTGCGTCCGTCAGCAAGGATGAAAATGTGTACATCATCCTGAACCCCGATGGATCCATCCAAAAACAGACGGACAGTGTTTGGCTGCACAGCGACAACGGGTTTGACCGCTTTGCCGACCCCAGCACTCTCTCGGACGTGGTCAATATCAAAAGCGATGTCCAGCCGCAAGCCGTAAAGGGCGGTCTTACCTGGACCACCCAGGATCACGATCTCTACTACCAGGGTACGCCCAAGGGCACCCCACCCGTGACGATGGCAATCAGCTACACCTTAAACGGACAGCCAAAGACCGCGGAGGAGCTGCTCGGCCAAAGCGGCGAGCTGGAGATCCAAATCAAGCTCCTGAATCACGAAAAGCAGGATAAGACGATTGCCGGTGAAACCCGCCCCATCTACACCCCTTTTGCCATGGCACTGGTCCTCGATCTGCCCGTGGACCATTTTACCAACATTGATGCCGGCGATTCAGAGATTTTAAGCGAATCCTCCCACCAGATACTCACCCTGCTGGTCTTCCCGGGGATGTCGGAAAACCTGGGGGAGCTGCTGGATTCCGAATATCTGAGCGATCTCAAAGATCTTCTTCAAGATGAATTCACCATCCGTGCCCAGGTCACCGATTTTGAGATGCCCGGCATCCTTGGCGCCGCGGCCACCGATCTTGCCGATCTCTCCGATCTCAGCGTGAGCAGCGATATGGCCAAACTGTTCAGCGGCATGGACCAGCTCCAATCCGCCAGCGGTGAGTTGGAATCGGGAACAAGTCTCCTGACCGATGCACTGAACCAGTACAAAGCGAAGATGGAGGCATTCAGGACCAAATATGCCGAGTTTGACAGCGGCCTGAACACCGCCCTCAGCGGCGCCGATTCCCTCAAATCCGGCGCTGGCCGTCTGAAAAGCGCCGCCTCCACCCTAAAGGCCCGAGTCACCGATGAGCTCATACCCGCCATCGAGCAGGCGGCCCCCCTGCAAAAGAAGCTGAACGATGAACTCGCCCTGCTCAAGGAGCAGCTTTCCGGGCTCCAGCTGCCCGATATGGACGGTCTGGAACTGCAGCTTTCCGGCGCACTCGGCGATGTGTGCGACGGATCCTCCGATGCCACCATCCGCATCCTTACCGGCAAATCCCTCTCCGAACTGCCGGAAGAGCAGCAGCAGCAGATTCTTGGCGCCCGCTCCCAGATCAAGTCCCAGGCCGCCGGTTCCCTCGCGCAGGCGATGGGTCAGTTGGATCTCAGCGCCCTTGGGGCGCTCAAAAGCACTCTGACGGATATCGAAGGCTTGGCCGACGAGCTGATGGGCGGGATGAGCGGCCTCACCGCCGCGCTGTATGACCCAAACGACGATCCCGAAAATCCTCAGACCCTGGCCGCCGCTATTTTGGCGCTTTCCCAGGGCGCCGGCGATCTGGATCAGGGCGCCGCTTCCCTTACCCAGGGACTCCAGCAGCTGAAGGGGGCCTCCAGTGAGATTCTGAACGTGATTCGTGCCTTCGACGAGAATGCCGGCACGCTTTCGGAGAAGAGCGGTGAAATCCATCGGGGCATGAGCCAGTTCAACCGGGAGGGAATGGCTGAGCTGAATAACGGCGAACTGAGAAGTGACCTGGATACCTTGGAAGCGATTCGGAGCGAGATGGACAGTCAGGCCCAGGCCTACAGCAGTTATGCCGGAGCCCCCAGCGGCGCAGAGACCTCCGTAAAGTTTATCTTCAAGGTGGAAGGCCCCAAGGCTGCAAAGGACGCACCCACCGCTCAGGCCCCTGTTCAGAACGAACAGCCCGGGTTTTGGGAGCGCCTCAAGAATCTATTTAAAAATATTTTTTAGGGCGACAGAAAGGAGTACATAAGATGAAGATGAAGGAAAGTGCCGAAAAATTGATGCTGGATAAGGCCGTGGACTACGTGGTGAAGGATCCAAGAGCCCGGCTGCCCAAGCTTCTGAACAAGGTGGAGATGCTGGATCGAAAACATTTGTATCAGCGGACCTACGACAACCTGCACCGCTCCTTCGCCGACCCGGAAGACAACTGGAACCGATTCCTGTGTGATCTGGCCAGCCAGTCCGATCCCGGAATCCTTAAAAAGCTGCTGTTCAACATCGTGATCAACTCCGGCATGGCCGGCTATCCCATTCAGATCGCCGCCAAGGAAAAGCACCGGTGCAACATACCCTGGGCCATCCTCATGGATCCCACCAGCGCCTGCAACCTTCGTTGCACCGGCTGCTGGGCCGCCGAGTACGGCCAGCAGAACAATTTATCCTATGAGGTGATGGATCGGGTCATCCGGGAGGGCAAGGAGCTTGGTGTATACATCTATATCTTCTCCGGCGGCGAGCCGCTGGTAAAAAAGGACCTGGTTCTTCAGCTTTGTGAAAACCATCCCGACTGTATCTTCCTGGCATTCACCAACGGCACCCTGGTGGATGAAAAATTTGCCGATGATCTCCTCCGCGTGGGCAACTTCATGCTGGCCTTCTCCATCGAGGGCTTTGAAGCGGAGACGGATATGCGAAGGGGTAAGGGCACCTACCAAAAGGTGGTGGCCGCCATGAGCCTTCTGAAGGAAAAGCGGATTCCCTTTGGTTTTTCCACCTGCTATCATGCTCAAAACACGCAGGTGGTGGGCTCCGACGAATACATCGACCTCATGGTGGAGCTGGGATGCCGCTTCGGTTGGTATTTCACCTACATGCCCGTGGGCAGCGACGCTGTGCCCGAACTCATGGTATCCCCCGAGCAGCGTGCCTACATGTATGATCGTATGCAATATTTCCGCAAGAACAAACCCATTTTTGCACTGGATTTCTGGAACGACGGGTCCTACGTGGGCGGTTGTATCGCGGGCGGCAGAAGCTACCTGCACATCAACGCCGCAGGCGATGTGGAACCCTGCGCCTTCATCCACTATTCCAATGTAAACATCAATGACTGCAGCCTGCTGGACGCTCTGAAATCGCCCCTCTTCATGGCTTATCGGGAGCACCAGCCCTTTAATGACAATCACCTGCGGCCCTGTCCCCTGCTGGACAATCCCGATATGCTGGTGGAAATGGTCCGCCGCTCCGGTGCCAAATCCACCGACATGGTCAGCCCGGAGGACGTGGAGGATCTGGCAAACAAGTGCCGAAATGCCGCCAAATGCTGGGGCACCACGGCGGATATTCTCTGGGAGGACTACCTTCTGCAGCAGGAAAAACGCTATTCAGAACGTTTCCGCACAGTGATCAAATAATCCTATGGGAACGCGGCCGCGCCGCGTTCTTTTTTTGTGCCCAGCTATTCAGTGCTTGCGCTGTTTTGCCGCATGCCCTTATAATGGAGTCATTAAAAGAATAGGGAGTACAGCCAGTCATGACCGATATTGAGATCGCCAACGCCGCCCAGCCTCTTCCCATCGGGAGGATCGCATCCGGACTGGGCCTCACCGAGGAACAGTATGAAACCTATGGCCGCTACAAGGCCAAAGTGCGGCTTGAGACCTTGCAGGGCCGTCCCCTCCATGGCAAATTGGTGCTGGTCACCGCCATCAGCCCCACGCCGGCAGGCGAGGGAAAAACCACAGTATCCGTGGGCCTTGGGGATGCACTCACCGCCTTAGGCACGAAGGCAGTGCTGGCGCTGAGGGAGCCCTCCCTTGGCCCGGTATTCGGCATCAAGGGCGGCGCCGCAGGCGGCGGCTATGCCCAAGTGATCCCCATGGAGGATATCAACCTGCATTTTACCGGTGATCTGCACGCCATCACCGCTGCCAACAACCTCCTTTCCGCCATGGTGGACAACCATATCAAGCAGGGCCTCGCACCGGCGATTCGACCGGGAACGGTCACTTTCCGCAGGTGCCTTGACATGAACGACCGTCAGCTGCGCCAGGTGGTCACCGGTCTCGGGGGAAAGGCCAACGGCGTCCCTGCGGAAAGCGGTTTTGATATCACCGCTGCCAGCGAAGTGATGGCGGTGCTCTGTCTCGCCAAGGACCTAAGCGATCTCAAGACCCGCCTTTCCCGCATCGTGGTGGGCGAGAACGCGGAAGGCGGTTTTGTCACCGCCGGAGATATCGGTGCGGCGGGCGCCATGGCCGTGCTGCTGAAAGACGCCATCCATCCCAATCTGGTCCAGACACTGGAGCACACCCCCTGTTTCATGCATGGCGGTCCCTTCGCCAACATCGCCCACGGCTGCAACAGCGTGGCGGCCACCCGGATGGCCCTCGCCCTCGGCGATGTGGTGGTGACGGAAGCCGGTTTCGGCGCCGATCTCGGCGCAGAAAAATTCTTCGACATCAAGTGCCGGCAGGCGGGGCTCCGGCCCGACTGCGCGGTGCTGGTGGCCACCTGCCGCGCCCTTAAAATGCACGGCGGCGTGGATAAGCCGGATCTCGATCAGGAGAACGTTCCTGCCATGACCCGCGGCTTCTCCAATTTGGAAAAACATCTGGAAAACCTCCGGGGGTTCTTTGGCCTACCGGTGGTGGTGGCTATCAATCGTTTTCCCGGCGACACGGAAGGCGAACTGGGCTGGCTGACGGAAAAGCTTGCGGCCATGGGGGTGCCTGCTGCGCTGTGCGACGTTCATCAAAAGGGTTCAAAGGGCGGTATTGCGCTGGCCCAAAAGGTACTGGATGCGCTGCGCCAGCCCGCCCACTTCGATTTTGCCTACGGCCTGGAGGATCCTCTCGGCGAAAAGATCGAAACCGTTGCCCGCCGGATCTATGGCGCCACCAAGGTCACTTTTTCGCCGGAAGCGCTGCGCACACTTCAACGATTGACCCGCCTTGGCTACGGCAGTCTTCCTATCTGTATAGCCAAGACCCAGTATTCCTTCACCGATGATCCAAAGCGCATGGGCTGGCCGGAGAGCTTTGAAATCACTGTGCGGCAGGTTCGCCTGAGCGCCGGCGCCGGCTTTGTCGTCGCCCTCACAGGCGACATGATGACCATGCCCGGGCTTCCCAAAAGGCCGGCCGCTTTGTCCATCGATATGGACGAGCACGGCAGGATTCAGGGCTTATTTTGATGTCATAAAAAAACCACCTGTTTTTGCAGGTGGTTTTTTAGTTTCTTACCGATCTTCCAGCATCTTGTTGACGGCGCTGACCACGCCGCGGATGGATGACTTGGTGATGTTGGAGCTGGTACCCGCGCCAAAATAGATTTCCCCTTGAGATCCGGCAAGCTCCACATAGGTGATGGCCCGCGAACGGGAGCCTTGGGCTAAAGCGTGTTCCTGGTAATCTTTGATCTCCACCTTTTTCCCGGTGAGCCCCTCCAGTGCATTGCAGAAGGCGCTCATAAGACCGTTGCCCTCTCCGGTGACCGGAACCTCCCTGCCATGGAACTCCATCTTGGCCATGACCTGAGCGTGATCGGTCCCGAGGGACGCCTCCTGGTAACTGATAAGGCGCAGCGGGACGTGAAGATCCACGTATTCCTTTTCAAACAGTTCATAGAGCTCCCCAGGCTGCATCTCATGGTGATCTCGATCGGAGACCCGTTTGACCACCTCACTGAACTGCTGCTGCAAGGCCTTGGGCAGGTGCAGGCCAAACTGCTGCTCCAGAATGTACGCGAGTCCGCCCTTGCCCGACTGGCTGTTGATGCGGATAATGGGCTCATAGCCATATCCCACATCGGCAGGATCAATGGGCAGGTAGGGCACCTCCCAGTAATCCTTGTCCTTCACCTTCATCATACCCTTGCGAATGGCGTCCTGATGAGAGCCGGAGAAGGCGGTAAATACCAGCTTGCCCGCATAGGGGTGGCGGGGCGGAACCCGCATGCCCAGGTACCTTTCATACATGTTCACCACATCGGGCATCCGGCTGAAATCCAGTTTCGGGTCCACGCCCTGGGCGAAAAGATTCATTGCAACGTTCATAATGTCACAGTTGCCCGTGCGCTCGCCATTGCCAAAGAGGGTGCCCTCCACCCGCTCCGCCCCGGCCAGCAGAGCCAGTTCCGTCGCGGCCACGCCCGTGCCCTGGTCATTATGGGTGTGCACACTGATGATGAGGCCATCCCGCCGGCTGAGGTTCCGGTTCATATACTCAATCTGATCGGCATAGATGTTGGGCGTGGACATCTCCACGGTGGAAGGAAGATTGATGATGGCCTTGCGATCCGCCGTGGGCTGGTAGACGTCCATCACCGCATTGCAGATCTCCACCGCATAATCCAGCTCCGTGCCGGTAAAACTCTCCGGCGAATATTCATAGATGAAGCGTTCCTCGCCATACTTCTCGGCAAGCTCCCTCACCAGCTTGGCGCCGTCCGCCGCAAGCGCAGTGATAGCGCCCTTATCTTTACCGAAGACCACCTCCCGCTGCAGTGCGGATGTGGAGTTGTAGAGGTGAACGATGGCCTTTCTCGCCCCTTCAAGGGCTTCAAAGGTACGGGTGATGATGTGGGGCCTGGACTGGGTGAGAACCTGTATGATCACATCGTCCGGAATGAGATTCCCTTCGATCAATGCACGGGTAAAAGCAAATTCCGTTTCGGATGCAGCTGGAAAGCCGATCTCAATCTGCTTGAACCCGAGGGAGACCAGGAACTGAAAGAAGTCCAGCTTCTGTTCCAGATCCATGGGTGTCTCCAGCGCCTGGTTGCCATCCCGAAGGTCCACGCTGCACCAGATGGGCGCCTCCTTGATACGCTGGCTGGGCCAGGTCCGGTCCGGGAGATCCACCGCCGGATAGGGCCGGTAACGTTGATGATTCATAGTTCACCCCTTCTTTTGAAAAAAGCCCCTGCCCAAGGAAAGTCCCTTTGGACAAGGGCGATGATTCGAGTGCAGAATAGCATAAATTTGAGGGACAGTCAAGGTTTGACAAGGGTGAGCGGCGGTCCCGCCAGATAATAGATCCGTTCCGCTAAGGCCTCGGCCTCCTTGGCGTCATGGGTTACCAGGATCATGAGCCCGCCCTTGAAACGGTCCTTCACCAACGCTATGGCTTTGCTCTTCAGCTCCTCATCCAGGCCCTTGAAGGGCTCGTCCAATAACAGTACGTCTCCCTCATAGGCCAGCGCACGGGCCAGGGCCACCCTCCGCTGCATACCGCCGGAGAGCTCCCGGGGTTTCTTGTCCATGGCTTCCTCAAGGCCCAGCCCGGCCAGCCATTTGGCCGCCCGTTTTTCATCGGAAACCAGCGCCACATTCTCCAGGGCCGTGGCCCAAGGGAGCAGCCGGTCCTCCTGAAACATGTAGGCGATTCTTTTTCCCGCCATGCCGACCACCTCGCCCCCATCGGCCTTCTCCAGTCCGGCCAGGATGCGCATGAGGGTGGTCTTGCCGCAGCCCGAAGGCCCAAAAAGGCACACCCGCCCCTCCTCAAGGTTCAAGGAAAAGTTCTCCAGCACCACCGCACCGCCAAACCGCTTGGATATTGCCCGAAGTTCCATGGCGCCCCCTCCTCACTGATATCTTGCGGCCAGCCGGTTCATCAGCCTGCCGAAGAGGTATTCGAAAATCATGCTAAGAATAATGACCACCAGCGTCCAGGCAAACACATCCGCCGTCTCAAGATAGATCTTGGCCTCGTAGAGGTTGAGTCCGATGGAAAGCGCCGTGGTCCCCAGAACCTCCGCCGCAATGCCCGCCTTCCAGGCAAGGCCGAGCGCGGTCCTGCAGGCGGCCAAAAAATAGGGCAGTGCCGAGGGCATATAGATGCGGGTGAAGATCCGCTTTCGGGAAAGCCCGAAAACCCTGCCCATCTCCAAAAGTCCGGGGTCCGTCTCCCTAAGGCCCTGGGTCACATTGGTCCACACGATGGGCAGCACCATAAGAAAGGCGATAAACACCGGTACCCAGGCGCCATGGAGCCACACCAGCGCCAGGATGATGAAGGAGGCCACCGGCGTTGCCTTCACAGCGGATATGGCCGGCCGGAAAAAGGCGTCCAGCGCCGGCACAAAACTGGTCAAAAGGGCGAGCCCCGTGCCCACCGTTACACCCATCAGGAACCCCAGAATAATACGGAAAATGGAGGCCAGCGCCGCCTGATAAAAGGCGCCGTCGCCCATCAGGGTGCCCAAGCGGGTCAAAACATTCCAAGGCGAAGAAACCAGCATGGGGTTGTTCACCGCCATGCTGGTCACCTGCCAAACAAGCACCCATAAAAGGATGACTATGATCTTTTTGCCCAATCCCTTCAGGGTCATGCCGCACCTTCCTTATTTGGTGTAGTAGAAATCTTCCCCGGGCAGCGCCCCGCCAATGGACTTGGGGTTAGCCTCAAAGAGCACGTTGTAGAGCGCCTCAATGGAGGTTTTCATCTCGTCGCCGTCCACGTAGACAATGTTGCAGTTGGGGATGGCCTTCTCCGCAGCAGCAGCCGCGGGCATGATGCCGAACTTCTCCACCAGCTGCGCCGCGTCCGCCACATTACTGTTCACATACTCCACGGAGGCCTCATATTCCTCCAGGAAAGCGTTCAAAGCTTCCTTATTTTCTTCAGCAAAATCCTTGCGCACAATGAGGCAGCCCATGGTAAGCTCGCTCTCATCTCCGGCAACCGCATTCCACTCCTCCGTCAGATCAAGGGCCACGCGGGTGGTCTCGCTCTTCATGAGAACGCTGGTCACGTTGGGTTCGGGCAGCAGTGCCAGCTCCACCTCGCCGGAAGCGATCAGGGTGGCCAGTTCGGCATGCTCGCCGTGCCATTCAATGGTGCAGTCGGTCACGCCATTCTTCTCCAGAATATAGTTCATCACATATTCCGGAGTGGCGCCCTGACCGGATGCATGGAGGGTTTTCCCGGAAAGATCCTTCACCGAGTTGATGGTTTCGCCGTTCTCCAGCACATACAGTACGCCCAGCGTATTGAGCGCCATGATCTCCACCTTTCCCTCGGTCTTGGCGTAGAGGGTTGCCGCCACATTGGTGGGCACCGCGGCCACATCCACTTCACCGGAAGCCACTTTGGCCACCACCTCATCGGGCGCCGCGGCAATGGTGAAGTTGTAAGCGTTGGCCGCTTCACCCTTCTCCGCTTCCTCCATCAGCTTAACCATGCCGATGCCGGTGGGGCCTTTGAGCGCCGCCACATTGATTTCGGCGCCGGTTTTCTTCGCTTCCGGTGTGCTCACCGGGGCGGGTTCAGGGGTGGCGGGTTTTTCGGAAGGCGCGGCCGAGGCGCTGGGCGCGGGAGTGGGGCTGGTGTTCGCACCGCCGCCGCAGCCCGCCAGCAGGGCCATCGTCAAAAGTAGACACATTGTCAAAGTCATCCATTTTTTCATCCGTTATCGACCTCTCTTCTTGTCAGTCTCGATCCCAAGTCAGAATTCCTTTTTAGAAAGGGCGGTTTTTACCAAAACCCCTTCGATCTTGCCCAGTTTGCCCGTCAGGGCATTGATTTCATCCAGCGTGGCTTGGACGGTGAGGGAGATCACCGCAATGCTTTCCTCTTCAAAAGGAATGCCCATTCGGCCCCGAACCATGCCCTTGAAAGCGGAAACCGTGCGGTTGAACTCCGCCTGAGATTCGCCGGGATTCTCCAAAATCGCGCTGATTACAGCGATGCGTCTCATCTTTTCACCTCCCCTAGGACCCAAAAAAGCGCCGTTGCCGGCGCTTTCTCATTACAATCACAATGAAGCCACGCCTTTAGGGTCAGGTCCTTCTTTCCCCTCAGGATCATATCTTTTACACAGGTCCGGCAAGAAACCACTCGTCCGGCCTGTTTCGTTATGATTTTAACAATGTTCGTCTGTGCTGTCAAGCGATTTTTACAGCAGCTCCACACCCATTTCCGCCATCCGTTCCATCATGGCTTCGGGCCATATGGATACGTGGGACTGGCCAATGTGGATCTGTCCCAGCATAAACATGCACAGCCGGGATTGGCCGATGCCGCCGCCGATGGTGCAGGGCAGCCGTCCCGCCAACAGCTCCTGGTGAAAATGGAGCTTTGCCCGCTCCTCGCAGCCGCTGGCTTTGAGCTGACGCAGCAGCGTTTGCTCATCCACCCGAATCCCCATGCTGGAAATCTCAAAAGCACAGTCCAGCAACGGGTGATAGAGAAGAATATCGCCGTTTAGATTCCAGTCATCATAGTCCGGCGCCCGTCCGTCATGGGGCGCGCCCGAACGAAGGGGCCAGCCAATCTTCATCAGGAAGTAGGCTTTGGCTTCCCGGGCGAAGGCGTCCTCCCGTTCTTTGGCCGTGCTGCCGGGATAACGGTCCTCCAGCTCCTGCGCGGTGATAAAGGTGATCTTCTCCGGCAGTTCAAAGCCCTGACCCAACTGAGGGTAGGCCGCGAGCACCTTCTGTGCCGTTTTTTTCACGACGGCGTAGATGGTGCGGACCGTCTCCTTTAGCGTCCCCTCATTCCGGTCCTTCTTGTCTAGAATCTTTTCCCAGTCCCATTGATCCACGTAGAGGGAATGAAGGGCGTCCAGCGTCTCATCCCTTCGGATGGCGTTCATATCCGTGTACAGCCCCTCACCGGGCTTAAATCCATAACGTTTCAGCGCTAGCCGCTTCCATTTAGCCAGGGAATGGACAATCTGGGCCTCCTCCCCGGGGATATCGGGCACGTCGAAGGATACGGGCCGCTCCACGCCGGTCAAATTGTCGTTGAGCCCGGAGGAGGGCATCACATACAGCGGCGCCGACACCCGCTGAAGATGCAAGGCCTCGGCGATATTATTCTGAAACGTGTCCTTTATAAGCTTAATTGCACTTTCGGTCTGCCTCAGGTTCAGGCAGGGACGGTAGTCCATGTCTTCGAACGCCTTCATTCTTCAGCCTCCTTTTGATTTTTTGGCGCAAAAACGCCTCTTCGTCAAATTATAAGGGGGTGAAGTCGATGCGTCAAACACTATTCGAGGTGAACCGCCCGAAGGCTGAGGGAGTTGAGCACCACACACACCGAGCTGAGGGCCATGGCGCCGCCGGCGATCACCGGATTCAGCAGCCCGAAGGCCGCCACCGGAATGCCGATGGTGTTGTAGAAAAAGGCCCAGAACAGATTCTGCTTGATCTTCCGCATGGTGGCCCGGGAAAGGCGAATAGCTGCCGGCACAGCCATGAGATCCCCCCGCATGAGAGTGATATCCGCCGCTTGAATGGCCACGTCCGTACCCGTTCCAATGGCCATGCCGACATCGGCCGTGGCCAAGGCTGGGGCATCGTTGATGCCATCCCCCACCATGGCCACCACTTTTCCGCTTCTTTTCAGCTTTTCCACCTCTGCCGCTTTGTTCTCCGGCAGCACCTCCGCCAAAACCTCTTCAATGCCCACCTTTTTCCCAATGGCAAGCGCGGTTCGTTCATTGTCCCCGGTCATCATGACCACGCCGACGGCCATGCTTCGAAGGGTCTTGACCGCCTCAGCCGAAGTTTCCTTCACGGTATCTGCTACGGCGATGAGGGCTGCCGGTGTGCCGTCCACCGCCATGGCCATGACGGTCTTGCCCTCCGCTTCCAGCTTCGTCATGGTCCCAAGCATCTCCGCCTCCATCGAGACGCCCTCCAATTCCAGCAGCGCCCGGGTGCCCAGGAGCACCTCGCGGTCCCGAACTCTCGCCCGGATGCCCCGGCCGGGTTCTGCCTCAAAGCTTTCAGCATCCGCCACGCCGCCCGTCTCCCGAGCCCGCATCACAATGGCCTCGCCCAAAGGATGCTCCGAACCCTTTTCCGCCGATGCGGCCAGCCCCAGCGCCTCAGCCTCGCTCATGCCGTAGGCCAGAAGGTCGGTGACCACCGGTTTGCCATGGGTGATGGTCCCCGTCTTGTCCAATACCACCGCATCCACCCGGTGGGTATTCTCCAAATGTTCTCCGCCCTTGATCAAGATGCCCGCTTCGGCACCCCGCCCCGTGCCCACCATGATCGCCGTGGGCGTTGCGAGGCCCAGCGCACAGGGACAGGCAATCACCAGCACTGCCACCGCGCTGGTCAGTCCCTTCACGCCGTCTCCGGCGATAAGCCAGCCGAAAAAGGTGATCACCGCCACCGCCAGTACCGCCGGCACGAACACGGCGGCCACCTTGTCCGCAATCTTCTGGATGGGCGCCTTGGAGCCCTGAGCGTCCTCCACCAACTGGATGATCTGTGCGAGCGCCGTATCGGTGCCCACCCGATCCGCCCGGAATTTGAGAGCGCCGTTCCCATTGAGGGTGGCGCCGGTCACGGGGCTTCCCGATTCCTTTTCCACCGGCAGGCTCTCGCCGGTGAGCATGGACTCGTCCACCGCGGAGCGGCCTTCGAGCACCGTGCCGTCCACCGGAATCTTCTCGCCAGGCCGAACCACCACCACATCCCCTACCCGGACTTCCTCCACCGGCACCTCCAGTTCCCGGCCGTCCCGCTCAATACGGGCGCTCTTGGCGTTTAGGCTCATCAGTTTTTGAATGGCTGCCGAGGTCCTTCCCTTGGCCTTGGCCTCAAAGTAGCGGCCAAGAAGAATCAGCGTGATGATGGTGGCCGAGGCCTCAAAATAGAAGTGGTGCCCGCCGGCAATCATCTGCCAGATGCTGTAGCCATAAGCGGCGGTGGTGCCCATCACTACCAGCACATCCATGTTGGCTCCTCCGCCCCTCAGCGCCCGGTAGGCGTGCACATAGAAGGACCAGCCCATGCCGAACTGCACCGGAAAGGACAGCACCAGCTGCAAATAGGGATTGTGCAGGAAATGAACGATGCTTTGCAGCACCGAACCCTCCGAAGCCGGGATGAAGGATAAAACCATGCCGATGAGCATGGGCGCCGTGAGCACCGCTGCCAAAATGAAGCGGCGTTTAAGCCCGCGGACCTCCTCCTCCCGGCGTTCCTCTCCGCCTTTTTCCGTTTCCGACCAGGGGACGAGCCCGTAGCCCGTACGTTCTACGGCCCTTTGCAGGGCCTCATCTCCCGTTTTTTCCGGATCAAAGCGCACCGTAGCCTTTTCCGTGGCCAGGTTCACGTTGACCTTTTCCACGCCCGGCGCCTTGGCAAGGGCCCGTTCCACCCGGGCGGCGCAGGAAGCGCAGCTCATGCCGGTCACACCATAGGTTTTCTTCAAAATGCTCCACCTCCAAAATTCATTTCCAGTTTCCCCCCAAATCCCGTCTTTTACCCCTTTGTACAGGAGTCCGGCATGGTATAATAAAATAAAAATGGAAAGGGATACTGCCCATGGACGCTTTAACTTTGATGGCCCTGATGCAGCTGCCGGCCGGCCGCCAAGCGGCCTGGCATGCAACCATGCTTTTTCCCAGCCGCATGGCTCATACCGCCCCCGATCTTGCGGAGCTCATGACCGAAATAAAAAGGACCTATCCGCTTACTCCGCTGCCCACAAAGGCGCAGGCCGCCGAGGGACTGGAGCGGGCCAAACGGGTCCTTGAATTATGCCATTCCCTGGGGATCGACACGATCTGTTACGGCAAAAGCGGCTATCCTCCCCTCCTCACCCTCATTCCCAATCCGCCCGTGCTGCTCTACCGAAGGGGCGAAGGGCCGTCCTTTGACCGGGCGGTGGCGGTGGTGGGCACCGGCCACCCCGATCATGAGGGGTGGGCCGCCTCCTTTCAGGCCGGCCGGGCACTGGCCGTCAATGGCTACACGGTGGTCAGCGGATTGGCCCGGGGCTGCGATACGGCGGCTCACCGAGGGGCTGTCGCCGCAAACGCTCCGGTGGTAGCGGTCCTGGCCTGCGGCCTTGACCGGGTCTATCCGCCAGATAATCAGGACCTGGCGCGGCAGATTCTGGACGGCGGTGGATGCATCCTCTCCGAAAACCCGCCGGGCACGCCCCCGCTGGCCGCCCATCTGGTCGCTCGAAACCGCATCATCACCGGCATTTCCAGCAGTGTGATTGTGGGCCAGCTCGGCCGGGGCCGGGGCACCCGGCACAGTGTTCGCTATGCGCAGGCCCAGGGCCGCAATCTTTTTTGCATGAACGAAGCTACTGCCGAGCTTTTAACGCCCCTCCACGAGGCGCCTCAGGTGCTGCCTCAGGATCGGGAGCTATGGCCCGGATATTTCTTGGACAAACTTTTGCTGGAGAATCGGGACGGACGCCGTTTCATGGACATGCTGCCCCGCCTGCCCGATTCTGGTCAGGATCCCTCGGTCCGGGAGGCGCTTTTCGGTTATGGTGCCCGTGTGGAGCCAGCCTTCCTCGTCCCCGCCGCTCCGTTTCGGGTGGGTGGCGGTTCCATTCCTTTGGCCGCGCCCCTGTCCTGGCTGTACGCTGAGGCGGGCATCCGCCTCCCCGAGGAAGCCGCCTTCGCCCTCATGGATGGGCTGGGCTTTGAGGCCGTTGTTCCCGAGGGGGACGTGCTGCTTCGCCTTTCCGGCCTTAATCTTTCCGAAAATCCCTACGGCGGTCTCGTTCAGGCGACAGGCGCCGACGCCAGCTATCTTGCGGCCGGCGCCGCAAAGGATGCCCTCTCTTCAGGGACGCCCTTGGTGGCCCCGCCGAGGCATCTTGGCTTTGGCGTACACCCTGACAGTTCCCTGCTTCTCCTCGGCACCGGAAACGGACGGGCGCTTTCCGCCGGTCTTGAATATGCCGGTTTCCGCAACCAAGGCACGCTGTTTGAAGTCAAGCTGAATTCCGTTCTGCCCTTTGGCCGAAAAGCGCTTCAGCTGGATCTCTCCGGCGCCCACATTCCCTCGGCAGATGCCCTGCGCTCCGCCCTTCTCAAAACCGCGAAACGCATGGTGGACCGGGATATTCCAAGGCTCACTGCCTTTGCCGGCGAATGGCCCGGCATTCTTTCGCAGCTCGATACCCTGCGGGAGGAGGCCTTGGTGCAGGCGGCGGAGGATATCGAGCAAAGCGGCGGCCTGTACCGCGGAATTTTTGCCCAGGTTTTAAAGGCGCTGGAGACCGAACTGCCCGAGCTTTCCGATTATGTGGATGATTTCGATGGCCTCGCGGAGCGCTGGCAGGTCCTGGCCCGGGCGCTGCGTGGCTTCACTGAGGGTGCCTGGGGCGAGGAGCGGACTCAGCCCCTTGCCCAGAGCCTTGGCGCTCTGGCCTTCGAGGAGGCAAGGCTCTTCCGGTCCCTCATGGAAGCCCTGGCCTAGAGCTTTCATTGACAACCCCCGCCGGGAAAGCTACAATTAATATACTCATTTTAATAGATGAGGATTTTGGAAGGAAAGCTGTTGAAGGTATGACGAATGATCCATCAATAAGGAGCGTGAATAAGGGCCTCGTTTTCGTGCTGGTGGCGCTGGTGCTGCTCACCCTCGTGGCCTATTCCTCCTTCTTTTTTCTGGCCATCGTCCCGCTGGTGATTCTGGCCACCCTGCTCTCGGTCTGGGTGGGCGTTCAGAAGGGGCTTTGGGCGGCGGCGGCCAGCCTGGCGGCACTGAGCGGGCTGTGGGCGCTTCTCATTAGTCCTGTTTTTCTCGTGTATCTGGCGCTGCTCATCGTCCCCGCACTCATCCTAACCTATGGCATCCGCAGCGGCTGGACTCTTGCCAAAACGGTGCTGGCCGGCGTCATTTCCATGATCGTTATTTCCGCCGCAGCTTATTATGGACTATCTCTCTACTTGAAGGAGGATCCCATCGTCATTCTGGTGGGTTGGATGGAGGAATCGCTGACCAGCCTCACCGGCGACGCCAGAAATGAGCTTTACGCCTACTATCAGCTATTGCTTCACCCCAATCTTGCCGCGGCCCAGGGGATCCCGGCGCCCTCGGCGGAGGAATTTACCGCCATGGTCAAGGATCTGACCAGCGCCTGTGACACCTTCCTTCGCACCAATCTGCCCGTGGCGCTGGTGATCACCGGTGTTGCCGGCGGTTTCTTCGGTGCATACGTGCCCATGGCCTGGCTTCGTCCTGCACTTTCGGTGAAGGTGCCTTCCTTCAGTCTTTTGGAGCTGCCCCGCCAGGTGGGCACTGGATTTTTTGTACTGCTCATCGCCGCCTTCCTGGGATACCTTCTCAATTGGACTGATTTTGACATCGTGTTCAATCTGGTGGTGACCCTTTTCACGCTGGTCTTTGGCTTCATGGGCGCCGCACTGGTGGATTTTTTACTGAAGCGTCAGCGGCTGAATACCGGCCTTCGCACAGTGATCATTGTGCTTTGCATCGCCATACCCCTCGTCAACACCCTGCTTCCCCTGGCAGGCATCATGGAACATACCATCCATATCCGCCGCAGGATGCTGGCTCTGGATATCAATAACCGCAAGAATTGAGGCAAAACCATGACGAAAGGATCGACCGGCCCCGTCATCATCTACATCCAGGTGGACAACTATGATGAAATCATGCCCCAGCTGCCGGACAGCCAGCGCAACCGTATCAATGCGGCCATTGTACGACGCATCGGCGAGTGGGCCAAGTCCCTGGACGGCATCCACCTTCGCACCGACCGGGATAAATACATGGCCTTCATGGACCGTTCCGCCCTGGAAAAGGCCATGGCAGCACAGTTTCCTGTTTTGGATCATGTCCGTTCCATCGCCGTTCCTTCCGGCATTCCCCTCACCCTGACCCTCGGTGTGGGCACCGCTCCCGATTATCCCAGGGCCCGCTATACGGCCCAAGCGGCCATGGAAATTGCCCTTGGGCGGGGCGGGGACCAGGCGGTGGTCAAGGAGGGCGATGACCTTTACTATTTTGGAGGTCATGTGCAGACCCTGGAAAAACGCAGCAAGGTCCGTTCCCGCTACATTGCTCAGGCTTTAAAGCGGCTGATGGAGACCTATGACCGCATCTATTTTCTCTCCCATGACGTGCCCGATTTGGACGGTCTCGGCAGTGCGGTGGGGCTTTGCGCCTGTGCACGAAGCATCGAAAAGCCCGTCCATATCGTTGTGGACGAGTCCAATGTGAGCATCGAGCGCGTCATGGCCGCCCTTCAGCAAAGCGGCCAGTACGAGGGCGTGTTTGTGGACGGCAGCAGAGCCCGGCAGGAGATGAACGAGCGGGATCTATTGATTCTGCTGGATGTCCAGCGGCCTATGGTGGTGGAGGTGCCGGAGTTGCTTCAGGGGCCCTCGCCCGTTGTGGTCATCGATCATCACCGCCGCTCTGGCGATTTCGTGGAGGGACCCATCCTGACCTATTTGGAATCCTACGCCTCTTCCACCTGCGAATTGGTGGCGGAGATCGTGCAGTATTTTGGGGAAAATGTGAAGCTCTCCGCTTTGGAGGCCGAGGCCATGCTGGCCGGCATCTCTATGGATACCAAAGGCTTCGTTTTCAACACCGGCTCCCGCACCTTTGAGGCCGCGGGGTATCTCCGCAGCCGCGGAGCCGACACCATCGCCATTCGCCAGTTGTTTCAGGACGATTGGCAGACCTATATAGCGCGGACCAACGTGGTTCGAAACGCTGAGATTCAAGGCAGCATTGCCATCGCCTGCTGTCCGCCGGAGACGGTCCACGCCTCCCTCATTTCCGCCCAGGCCGCCGACCAGCTGCTCGGCATCCGGGGCATCGAGGCCTCCTTTGTACTGTGCATGCGGGAGAAGAGCGTCGTTTCTATCAGCGCACGCAGCCTCGGCAATCTGAATGTTCAGCGGATCATGGAGGTGCTGGGCGGCGGCGGCCACCGCACGGTGGCAGGTGCCCAGTTCCGCGGCGCCACCATGGAGGAAGTCCTGAAAAGACTTCGCCCCGTGGTGCAGCAATTCATAAAGGAGGAGCAAAAATGAAAGTAATTCTGCTCAAGGATGTGAAAGGTTCCGGCAAGAAGGACGATATCATCAACGTAAGCGACGGATATGCCCGCAATTATCTGATCCCCCGGGGTCTGGCCTCGGAAGCCACCGCCGGCAACCTCAACTCTATCAACAATAAAAAGGCCGCAGTAGCCCATCATGAGGAAATGGAGCGGCAGAACGCTGCCGCCTTGGCCAAGGACATCGACAAGATGACCGTGGTGGTGAAGGGGAAATGCGGGGAAAACGGCAAACTTTTCGGCTCCATTACCGCCAAGGAGATCTCGGCCGTTCTGAAGGAGCAACATAAGCTGGACATCGACAAGAAGAAAATTGAAGTGGGCGATGCTATTAAGGCGCTGGGTGAATATTCTTTCACCGTGCGTCTGTATCCTGGAATCACCGGTAAACTCAAGGTCAGTGTGGAAGCGCAATAGGCGCGGGAGGAACCATGTCGGAGATGAATTTTGACCGGATGCCCCCCTACAATGAGCAGGCGGAGCAGTCCATACTGGGCGCCATGTTGCTGGATAAGCAGGCGGTGTCCGATGCCGCGGAGCTTTTGGCAGGCGACGACTTTTATATGCCGGCTCACAAAGAGCTCTTTTTGGCCATGATGGAGCTCTATCGCAGCGGGCATCCTGTGGACCTGGTGACCTTGGTCAACGAGTTGGAACGGCGGGGTTCGCTGGAAGCGGTGGGCGGCTTGGACTATGTGACCCTGCTCACCCAGCAGCTTCCCACGCTGGGCCATGCCCAAAACTATATGGAGATCGTCCGGGATAAGGGTACGCTGCGCCGGCTCATCAGCTATGGCAACAGCGTGGTGAAAAAGAGCTATGAGGCCAGCCAGGAGACCCGGGAGATCATTTCCGAGAGTGAATCGGAGCTTTTTTCCATCGCCACCAAAAAGGACACCAGTTCGTTGGAGCCCATCAAGGATGTTTTGCTGGACACCTATGAGCACATCGAGACGGTGGCCCAGAACAAGGGCGAGGTGATGGGCCTGCCCACTGGATTTGCCAGCCTGGACACGCTGACCACCGGGCTGCACCCTTCGGAGCTTATCCTGATTGCCGCCCGGCCGTCCATGGGCAAGACCAGCTTTGCCCTCAATATCGCTCAGCATGTGGCCATGAAACAAAAGGGTGCGGTGGCCATGTTTTCCCTCGAAATGAACAAGGAGCAGCTGGCCAACCGCCTGCTCTGCTCCGAAGCCATGGTGGATATGCAGAAGGTGCGAAACGGCAATCTAACCGACCACGACTGGACGGAGCTTGCCAAGGCCATGGGCCGGCTGGGCGCCGCGCCCATCTTCATCGACGACACCCCCGGTATCAGCACCATGGAGATGCGTTCCAAGTGCATGCGCCTCAGCATCAACCAAAACGGCCTTGCGCTGGTGGTGGTGGACTATTTACAGCTCATGACCTCAGGCCGGCGCATTGAGAACCGTCAGGCGGAAGTTTCGGAGATCTCCCGGGCGCTCAAGGTCATGTCTCGGGAACTGAACGTGCCCGTCATCGCTCTGTCCCAGCTCTCCCGGGCCCCCGACAGCCGGGACGATCACCGGCCCCGCCTGTCCGATCTGCGCGAATCCGGCGCCATCGAGCAGGACGCCGATATCGTCATGTTTCTCTATCGGGACGCGGTCTATAATCCGGAAACCGAGGTGGGAAACCAGGCGGAGATCATCGTGGCCAAGCAGCGCAACGGCCCCATCGGAAAGCTCAAGGTGTCCTGGCTGGGCGAATACACCCGGTTTGTGGACATGGCCCGCGCATAGGTGCCGTCATGAACGAATTTGCCGCGAAGGTATATGATTGGATCGCCCGTATTCCCGCGGGCCGTGTGGCCACCTACGGTCAGCTTGCCGCTCTCGCCGGGAAGCCGCGGGCGGCCCGGCTGGTGGGCCATCTGGTATCGGTCTCACCTCGAAATCTGTCCTGCCATAGGGTGGTGCGCGCCGACGGCTCCCTGCCGCCGGATGACGTTTTTCCCCTGCCCGGCCTGCAGCGTCATCTGCTGCTTGACGAAGGCGTCACCTTCGATATGAACGGCCGGGTCAAGATCAAAGAATATCTATGGCGCCCCGACCTCGAGACGAAAAAATAAAAAACCGGCATAAAGCCGGTTTTTCTTTTTGAGTCTTACTCCGCAGTGTAGGGCAGAAGGGCCACGGTACGGGCACGCTTCACGGCCACGGACAACTGGCGCTGATGTTTGGCGCAGTTGCCGCTCACTCGGCGGGGCAGGATCTTGCCGCGCTCGCTCACATAGCGGCGCAGACGGTTGATATCCTTATAATCAATGTGTTCCACCTTGTCCACACAGAAGCTGCACACCTTGCGGCGAGCCCGGCCTCTGGGACGGCGGGGGCGTTCTCTTTCTTCAGACATTTCAAATCCTCCTTGTTAAAACGGAAGATCGTCATCCTCCACCGGATGAAGATCATCATCAAACTGCATGGATGCCGGCGCCTTCGGCGCGGGACGTTCCTGGCGGGGCTGGGGAGCAGCACCTTCGCCGCGGGAGTTCAGGAACTGAACCTCGTCCGCAACAATCTCGGTGGCATAGCGTTTCGAGCCATCCTGAGCATCGTAGCTCCTAACCTGAATTGCGCCGCACACCGCGACTTTACTACCCTTGGAGAGATATTTTGCACAGTTCTCTCCCTGCTGCCGCCAAACCACCACAGGAATAAAATCCGCCTGGGTCTCTCCGTTCTGGTCCTTGAAGCGGCGGTTAACCGCCACGGTGAAGGAACATACGGAGATGCCGGAGCCGGTGGCGCGAAGTTCCGGATCCCGGGTCAAATTGCCAACGATTATAGCTTTGTTCATGCTATACCTGCCTTTCCGGTCACTCCTCCACGCGGATCACCATGTAGCGCAGAATGCCATCGGTGATCTTGAAGTTACGCTCCAATTCGGTGGGGAAATCCGGGCTGGAAGAGAAATTCATCAGCACGTAATAGCCTTCGTTCAAATCGTTGATGGGATAGGCCAGACGGCGCTTGCCCCATTCATCAATGTTGTCCACCGTACCGCCGTTGTCGGTCACCAGCTTGCTGAACTTCTCTACCATCGCCTTGGTGGCTTCCTCATCCATGGACTGGATGATGTACATTACCTCATACTTATTCAATCGGTTCACCTCCTTTTGGACTTAGGCCCTGCGACAAAACGCAGAGCAAGGATTGCAGTTTTAAATTATATCATGCTTTTCCAGTGCCTGCAAGTCCCATTTAAGGCTGAAAAGGCTCTGTTCCAGCACTTTTTAATTTTTCGATGCCCGTTTTCATCCGTGCAAGGCTCTTTTCCCTGCCCAGCAGCATTGCCATTTCCATGGCTCCGCCCGGGCTCGCCTCCTTGCCGGTGAGGGCCACCCGCACCGGCCAGAGCACCTGGCCATTCTTGACGCCCAGCTCCTTCGGGAGGGCCATCAGCGCATCATGAAGGCTGTCCAGCGTCCAATCGGAAAGACCTTCCATCACGGGAAGCGCCTTTTCAAGGGCGAAAAGGGCAACGGAAGGATTGGTTTTCATCTTCTTATGGGTGTAAAGCTCAAGATCGTATTCGGGCAGCTCCACAATGAAATCCACCAAAGATGGAAGCTGGCTGAAATACTCCGTCCGGGGCTGCAGCTTCACAGCCAGCTCCTCAAGGTCCACATTTTGTCCCTGAAGGGCTTCCTCCAGCCAGGGCTTCGCATAGCGGAAGTATGTATCAAAGGGCAGCTCCCGCACGTACTCGCCGTTCAGCCAGGTGAGCTTGGCCACGTCGAAGATGGCCGGGGATTTGGACATGCCGTTCAGCGAGAACGCCTGAACGAGCTCTTCCAGGGTGAATTTCTCCTGATTGGTCCCAGGATTCCACCCGAGCAGCGCGATATAGTTGACGATGGCCTCCTTGAGATATCCCTTCTTGATAAAATCTTCGAAGGATGCGTCGCCGTCCCGCTTGGACAGCTTATGGCTGGCGTCCCGCATCACTGGAGGCATGTGCACATATTTGGGAATCTCCCAGCCAAAGGCCTCGTAGAGGAGGTTGTATTTGGGCGTGGAGGACAGATACTCGGTGCCGCGGAAGACATGGGTGATTTTCATCAGATGGTCGTCCACTACATTGGCAAAGTTATAGGTGGGCAGGCCGTCGCTCTTGAGCAGCACCATATCATCCAGCGTGGAAACATCCACCTCAATGTGGCCAAAAACCAGATCGTCAAAGGAGGAGGTGCCCGACTCGGGCAGATTCTGCCGGATGACGTAGGGCTCTCCCGCGTCCAGCTTGGCCTGAATCTCTTCCGGGGTCAAGGACAGGCAGTGTTTATCGTACTTAAAGGTTTCGCCCCGCGCCTCCATCTCCTGGCGCACGCCGTCCAGCCGCTCCTTGGTGCAAAAGCAGTAATAGGCCCTGCCCCTTTTGATCAGCTCCTCGGCATATTTCTTGTAGATGTCCCGCCGCTCCGATTGGATGTACGGACCGTATTCGCCGCCCACGTCCGGGCCCTCGTCATAGAAGATGCCCGTTTCCCGCAGCGTGCGGTAGATGAGCTCCGTGGCGCCTTCCACGTAGCGCTGCTGGTCGGTGTCCTCCACCCTGAGGATAAAGGTGCCACCTTCGTGCTTGGTGAAAAGATAGGCGTAGAGCGCCGATCTCAGATTGCCAATGTGCATATACCCCGTGGGGCTGGGTGCGAACCGGGTGCGTACCATGGGTTTTCCTCCTTTATTGTTTAAGCCTTCTTATAGCATACCAAATATTCGGGAAATGGCAAGCCAAAAAAGGTTGCGTCAGCCCCACGGAAAACGGTATAATCGAGGGAGTACATAGGAAGGGAATCATGAAATGAAGCTAGGAGTTGTGGGTCTTCCCAACGTGGGAAAAAGTACGCTGTTCAACGCCATCACCAATGCCGGCGCTCAGGCCGCCAACTATCCTTTTTGCACCATCGAACCCAATGTGGGCGTGGTGCCCGTGCCGGACAAGCGTCTTGATGTGCTGGAAAAGATGTATCATCCGGAAAAATACACCCCCACATCCATTGAATTTGTGGACATTGCGGGTTTGGTCAAAGGCGCCAGCCGGGGCGAGGGCCTGGGCAATAAGTTCCTGTCCCACATCCGGGAGGTGGACGCCATTGTTCACGTGGTGCGCTGTTTCGAGGGGGATGTGGTGCATGTGGATGGATCGGTGGACCCGGTCCGGGATCTGGAGACCATCAATCTTGAACTCATTTTTGCCGATCTTGAAACGCTGCAAAAGCGGCTGGATCGGGCAGAGAAAATGAAAAAAAGCGGCGAGGCCCAGTACAAAAGCGAGGCCGCTCTGCTGGAATCCGTCAAAGCACGGCTGGAACAGGGGATCCCCGTTCGGGCCATGGAGCTCTCCGAGGAGGAGCACGGCCTGGTGGACGGACTGTTTCTGCTCACCCAAAAGCCGGTGATCTATGTGGCCAACATTGCTGAGGATGACATTGGTAAGGCCCCGGAAATGCTGCCTTTGGTGGAAAAGCTCATGGCGGCGGTGGCCTCCGAGAAGGCGCTCACCCTCACCATCAGCGCCAAGGTGGAAGAGGAATTGGCCCAGCTCGATCCCGAGGAAAAAACCATGTTCCTGGGGGAGCTCGGCATCGGCGAATCGGGGCTCGACCGGCTGGTAGCGGCCTGTTACGATCTGCTTGGCCTCATCAGCTATCTCACCGCAGGGCCCAAGGAGGTCCGTGCCTGGACCATTGAGCGGGGCACCCGTGCGCCCCAGGCCGCGGGCAAGATCCACACCGATTTTGAGAAGGGCTTCATCCGCGCCGAGATCGTCTCCTTCGATCAGCTGGTGGAAGCGGGCAGCATGGCTGCCGCCAAGGAACACGGCTGGGTCAGGCTGGAAGGCAAGGACTATGTGATGCAGGACGGCGATGTTGTCCTGTTCCGTTTCAATGTGTAAAAACCATGATCAGGAACGTTGTTTTTGATATGGGCCAGGTCCTGGGCTGTTTCGATCCGCCGGCCATCGTGGCGGCTTTCGGCCTTGAGGGCGAAGACGCCGACCGGGTGCGCCGGGCAGTATTCGAGGGCGAGGAATGGCAGGGTCTTGATCTTGGCATTCATACCGAAGATACCATGATTGAGCCCGTCTGCCGCCGGCTGCCACCCCGGCTCCGCGAGTCCGCCGCCAAGGTGCTGCTGGGCTGGATTCAGTACTTTTCGCCTATTCCCGGCATGGAGCCGGTGACCCAGGCTCTCCACGAATCGGGATACCGTCTCTATCTTCTGTCCAATATCTCCAGAAATTTTCGCCGGCATATTGGCCAATATCCGGCCCTCGCCCATTTTGATGGCTGCCTTCTTTCCGGCGAGGAACGGGTTGTAAAGCCTGATCCCGCCATCTATCGCCGGTTCTTTGAGCGGTTCGATCTTCGGCCGGAGGAATGTTTCTTCATCGATGACCGGCCGGACAACATCGCCGCCGGCGCGGCGTTTGGCATGCGGGGGTTCGTCTATGGAGGAGAGATTCCGCCCCTCCTCACGGCTCTGCGCGATGCCGGTCTCGCCATTTGAATAAAAGAAAAAGCCCCTTTCGGGGCTTTTTTATTTAGTCTTCCGGGGTCTGCGTCTCTTCTGCCGGGGCCTCAGCCTCCGTCAGTTCTTCCTCCCCGTCCTCCTCGGACTTGGCGACCCGTTCGAAGGAAACCACCGCCGAATCGCCCTGTACGCGCATCAGGCGCACGCCCTGGGTGTTTCGGGACAGATGGGAGATGCCCTCGGCGCCCATGCGGATGATGGTCCCGTCATAGGAGATGAGCATGATGTCCTCCTCGTCGGTGATCATAGTCAGTCCCACCAGATCTCCGGTCTTCTCCGTGCGGTTCATGGTCAAAAGGCCCTTGCCGCCGCGGTTCTGGCGTTTGTATTCGCTCTCCAGGGTCCGCTTGCCATAACCATGCTCCGAAATGGTGAGCACGTCGGCGCCCGGTTCCACCAGCGCCATGGAAACCACCCTGTCCTCATCCATGAGGTCAATGCCCCTAACGCCTTGAGAGATCCGGCCCATGGGCCGGACCTGCTTCTCGTTGAAGCGAATGGCCAATCCATGGCGGGTGGCCAGCATGACATCCCGGTCGCCGTCGGTGAGGGCCACGCCGATAAGCTCATCGCCCTCCCGGAGAACCTGCGCGATGATGCCGCCCTTTCGAATATTGCTGAATTCGGAAAGATGGGTCTTTTTCACCACGCCCCTGCGGGTGGCCAGGAGCAAGTAGCTGCTCGCCTCATCTTTGGGCACGGGGATGATCGCGGTGACCTTCTCATCCCCCGCCAGCTGCAGAAGATTGACGATGGCCGTGCCCCGGGCGGTCCGGCCCGCTTCCGGGATCTCATAGCACTTGATCCTGAACGCCCGGCCCTTGTTGGTGAAGAACATGATGGGACTGTGGGTGGAGGTCACAAACACGTTCTGCACGAAGTCCTCCTCGCGGGTGGACAGGGCAGCCACGCCCCGCCCGCCGCGGCGCTGCACCCGATAGGTGTTCATGGGTACGCGCTTGACATAGCCAAAGTGGGTGAGGGTGACCACCATATCCTCCTCCTGGATCATATCCTCCCAGTCGATGTCCCCGGCCGCGAAGGTAATCTCCGTGCGGCGGGGATCGGCATACTTTTGGCGGATTTCCAGAAGCTCCTTGCGGATGATGCCCATCAATTTGCCGTGATCGGAAAGGATGCTCTCCAGCTCCTGAATCAGCGCCATCAGCCCGTTGTATTCCTCCTCAATCTTCTCCCGTTCCAAAGCGGTCAGACGGCCAAGACGCATATCCAGGATGGCCTGCGCCTGTTTTTGGGACAAACCAAAGTTCTCCATGAGGCCGTTCCTGGCGGATACCATATCCTTGGAGGAACGGATGAGAGCCACCACCGCATCGATGTTGTCAAGAGCGATGAGCAGGCCTTCCAGGATGTGCGCTCTCTCCCGGGCCTTGTTGAGATCGTACCGTGTGCGCCGGGTGACCACATCCTGCTGATGGAGCAGATAATATTCAAGAATCTGTTTTAAATTGAGCACCTGGGGCTGGCCGTCCACCAGGGCCAGGTTGATGATGCCAAAGGTGTCCTGCATCTGGGTGTGCTTAAACAGACTGTTTAAGATCACATTGGCGTTGACGTCCCGCTTCAGCTCGATGGCAACGCGCATGCCCGAACGGTCGGACTCATCGCGAAGGTCGCTGATGCCCTCGATCCGTTTTTCGTGAATGAGTTCGGCAATCTTTTCCACCAGCCGCGCCTTGTTCACCTGATAGGGCAGTTCGGTGACCACGATGCGGGAGCGGTTGCTGCTCATCACCTCGATGTCCGTCTTCGCCCGAACCAAAACCTTGCCCCGTCCAGTGCGGTAGGCCTGACGGATGCCATCCTTGCCCAGAATGATGCCGCCGGTAGGGAAGTCCGGGCCGGGCAGGTATTCCATCAGATCGTCCACGGACAGCTCCGGATCGTCGATGAGGGCTACCGTGGCATCAATGGTCTCGCCCAGATTGTGGGGCGGAATGTTGGTGGCCATGCCCACGGCAATACCGCCGGAGCCGTTGACCAGAAGATTGGGGAAACGGGCGGGCAGCACCTCCGGCTGCATCAGCGTCTCATCAAAGTTCGGATAGAAGTTCACCGTATCCTTATCGATGTCCCGCAGCATCTCCATGGCAATCCTCGAAAGGCGGGCCTCGGTATACCGCATGGCAGCCGCCGAATCGCCGTCCACCGAACCAAAGTTGCCGTGGCCTTCCACCAGCATGTTGCGGATGGAGAAGTCCTGGGCAAGACGCACCATGGCGTCGTACACCGCTGTATCGCCATGGGGGTGATATTTACCCAAAACATCACCGACGATACGGGCGCTCTTCCGGAAGGGCTTATCGGGCGTGACGCCCAGCTCGCCCATGGAATACAGGATGCGCCGGTGAACGGGCTTCAGGCCGTCCCGAACGTCGGGCAGGGCGCGGCTGACAATGACCGTCATGGCATAGGAGATGAAGCTTTTTTTCATCTCCTCGTTGATATTTACCGGTATGATGGTTTCCTTCGGTGACTCCATAGATTGCCTCCTGCTAATTATTCGTCTTTAATGCTCACGGTGAACACGACGGCCCAGTCCGCGTCAGGCTGGGACGCGGTCCTCTTCATATCCCCGCCATAAGCGCTGAGCCCCTTGTTGCTTTCGCCTACGGTGACCATATGGAAGAAGGGAACGCCCCGGCTGAGATCCGTTTCACCATCCGTCTCGCTGTAAGAGCCGTAAGCCATGCCCATGGCGCTGGGCGCGGGCAGTTCGAGAATCTGCTGTGCGATCGTGCCCTCGTTGGCTAAAATAGCCTGGGCCTGGTAGCCGTTTTGTTCCTTCCAGAGGAAAACAGCGGCGGTGCCGTCAAAGCCCTTTTCAAGATACATGCCAAGGCCGGACTCGGACTTGACCAGTTCCCCGGATTTATAGATCTCATAGCCCAGCTCCAAGGAGCCGGCTCTCTCCGTATGAATGTCCACAGCGCCCCACCAGTCGCCCACATAGGCCTTGAGCGCCGGGTTGAGGCCCTCCGCCAGATTGCTGGCGGCCACCTCCTTGACAGCGCTGCCACCGCATCCCATAAGGCCCATGAGGAGGAGGGCTACCAAAGCAGCGCATATCCATTTCTTCATTGCACATTCTCCTTAAAGAATCGTTAGTTTGACCAAAACAGCCAGATCGGCGCTTTCCGCCTGTTCCGTCAAGGTACCGTCCGTCTGCCCGTTTCGGCTCCAGCAGAAGATGGCTTCCGGAGAATTGGGTGTAAGCACCGTTTCCTCCTCGATGCTGCGCGCCAATATTTCACCCTTGGCGAAGGAAACAGGCACCGCATAGGTGCTGGTGGTGTAGCTGCCGCCGTTGGTCAGGATAAAAACCATCTCCAATTCCTTTTGACTGCGGCGGGGCCGGAATTTGATGGCAATCTCGCCGTCGATGCCCTTGTCATACTGCACGACCGCCGCCTGCTTATCCAGCACACTCTTGGCCTTGCCGTTCTCATAGACCTGGTAGGATAAGATGACCTTGTTGCCCTCGCTGTTCTTCGCGTTGACCCGGATGGCCCTCACCTGATCGTCCTGAAGCAGGGCCCCCAAAAGGGGCGATCCCTCCCGGGAAGCGGCTTCCGTTTTCACGGTGTATCCCTTGGGCCCGCATCCGGCCAATCCCAATATCAGAATGCCCACCAACAAAAGGGATGGTAAGCTGCGCTTCATGGTTCCTCCTTATATATCGAGCTGAGCCAGCTTGGCGTTGGCCTCAATGAACTCCCTCCGGGGTTCCACCTGGTCGCCCATGAGCACTGTAAAGATTTCGTCGGCCTCAATGGCGTCGTCCAGGGACACCCGCAACATGATCCGCTTCTCCGGGTCCATGGTGGTATCCCAAAGCTGCTCGGCGTTCATCTCGCCAAGACCCTTGTAGCGCTGAATCACTGCGCCCTCCCGGCCGATCTCATTCAGATAGGCCTCCAGCTCCTCGTCCTTGTAGAGGTATTTTTCCTTCTTGCTTTTAACCACCTTATAAAGGGGCGGCTGGGCAATGTACACATGGCCCTCATCAATAAGCGGACGCATGTAGCGATAGAAGAAGGTGAGCATGAGGGTGCGGATATGGCTGCCGTCCACATCGGCATCGGTCATGCAGATGATGCGGTGATAGCGGAGCTTCGACACGTCGAAGTCCTCGCCGATTCCCGCGCCAAAAGCCGTGGCCATGGCCTTGATCTCGTTATTGCCCAGAATTCTTCCCAGCCGGGTCTTTTCCACATTGAGAATCTTGCCCCGAAGGGGAAGGATAGCCTGAAAGGTCCGGTCCCGGCCCTGCTTTGCCGAACCGCCGGCGGAATCGCCCTCCACCAGGAAGATCTCGCTCTTGGCGGGGTCCCGCTCGGTGCAGTCCGCCAGTTTACCCGGAAGGGAGGTGGTTTCCAGCGTGCTCTTGCGCTTGACCAGATCCCGGGCTTTGCGCGCCGCTTCCCGGGCTCTGGATGCGGTCAGGCACTTATCGATCATGGTGCGGGCCACCGCGGGATTCTCCTCAAGGAAAGTGGACAGGCCCTTGGCCACCGCCTGATCCACCATGCTGCGAACCTCGCTGTTGCCCAGCTTGGTTTTGGTCTGGCCTTCAAACTGGGGCTCCATCAGCTTAACCGAAATGATGGCCGTCAGGCCCTCGCGGATATCTTCGCCGGTCAGCTTCACATCGTCTTTGATGAGTCCCTTGCTGCGGCCATAATCGTTCACCACGCGGGTGAGCGCATTCTTGAAGCCGGACAGATGAGTTCCGCCCTCCACGGTGGGAATATTGTTCGCGTAGGATGAGATCAGCTCGTTATAAGCGTCGGTGTATTGCATGGCGATCTCGCAGGTGCTGGTATCCTTTTCGCCGGTCATATAGATAGGCTCGTCAAAGAGCACCGTCTTGTTCTTGTTGATCTTCTTGACGAAGGAGATGATGCCGCCTTCGAAATGGAAGGTTTCCTTCTTCTCCATGCCCGTCCGTCCGTCGTTCAGGTGGATGATGATGCCGCGGTTCAAGAAGGCCAGCTCCATCAGCCGGTTTTTCAGCACGTCATAGGAGAACTCCAAAGTCTCAAAGATCTGCTTATCCGGCAGAAAGGAGATGGTGGTTCCGGTGCGCTCGGTATCGCCCACCACCTTTACATCCTCCAGCGGCACGCCGCGGTTATATTCCTGCGTGTGGATTTTGCCGTTTTGGTAAACCTGCACCTTCAGCCAGGAGGACAGGGCGTTCACCACCGACATGCCCACGCCGTGCAGGCCGCCGGATACCCGGTAGCCCTGACCGTCAAACTTGCCGCCGGCATGAAGAATGGTGAGGCAGACCTCCACCGATGATTTGCCCACTTTGGGATGGATGCCGGTGGGAATGCCGCGGCCGTCATCGGTGACGGTCACCACATTGCCCTCCTCGATGGTCACATTGATTTCCTTACAGAAGCCGGCCATGGCTTCGTCTATGCTGTTGTCCACGATTTCATAGACCAGGTGATGCAGGCCTCTGGCATCGGTGGACCCGATGTACATGCCCGGGCGGCGTCTTACAGCCTCCAGTCCCTCCAGAACCTGAATCTGTTTTTCGTCATAGCGTACCTGCTCAATTGCCATGAATGCTATCGTCCTTTCCCTCGAAATAAGCTTGATCACAGCGCCCCTGCAGCGTCACCGTCTGAATGGGCGAATAATATCCAAACTGACCGTCTCTTCGCCGCACCAAAACCACGGAGCGGTTCCCCTCCCCCAGGATTTCCGTGCGGCCCTCGCTTTCCAGCGCCCATAAAAATTCCCGGGTGTCGGGAGCTTCACGAGCGCTGCGCATATCCAAAATCGCTACAATTTCTTTCGTATCCACCATGCGCCCCTCGCCAATGTGTATGAACATTTACCGCTCCTTCCCCTGGGGAATTTCTACTATATTATATTATACTCCATATTGGCTTTTTTCAAAAGCGTTTTTTGTCCCTAAATCCCAGGTTTTTCGGGATTTTCAACTAAAAAAAAGGACGCCCCAAAAGGGGCGTCAAGTAAAAGGTGACAGGGAGTAGTAAAAAAGAGTGGGCTTATGTAAAAAGGCTTGCGCCTTGTTACATCAAAGGTATGATAACCTTGATCTCCAGCTGATCATCCAGCCGCTTTTGGGAGTATTCCGCCCGAATGCCCTGGGCGTTCATTTCCCGCACCGCATTTTTCATGGTGTTTACAAACAGCCGGTGATCCTTATAGACCATGAAAATGCGCCGTTTGGGTTTTGCCGGGGTTTTCTCCTGGAGCTCGTCCTCCACAAGGGCCTCCAGCTTCTGTACGGTCAGATGGCCCTTCACAGCCTTTCTGAGGGCGGAAAGCTGGCTTTCCTCGTCGGGCAGCCGAAGCAGCGCCCTGGCATGGCGCTCGGACAGTCCGGATGCGTTGAGCTCGTCCTTGACCGCTTTGGGCAGCCGGAGAATGCGCAGCTTATTGGCCACGGTGGACTGACTCTTGCCTACTTGGCGGGCAACTTCCTCCTGGGTCAGGTTGTGCTCCTTTATGAGGCTTTGGTAGCCCAGGGCCTCCTCCATGTAGCTGAGGTTCTCCCGCTGAAGATTCTCCACCAGCGCCATCAGCGCCGATTCCCCTTCATAGGCCTTGATGACCTGAGCGGGTATTTCCCGAAGCCCCGCCAGCTTAGCCGCTCTAAGGCGACGCTCGCCGGCAATCAGCTCATAGGCATGGATGCCGACCTGCCGCACGGTAATGGGCTGCAGGAGTCCCAGCTGCCGGATGGACTGGCTGAGCTCAAACAGAGCCTCATCGGAAAAAGTCCGTCTGGGCTGATAGGGATTGGGCCAAACGGAGTCCACCGGCAAAAGGAGAATCCGTCCGTCCTCCTTGACGGCTTCCCTGACCAGGGGAATTCTCATGAGAATCTCCTCCTCCATTTGGGATGGTCATAATATTCTTTTTTCATGTTAGAAATCCTGCTGCAAAGGCGGTTTGGGGGCTCAGAATCGTTCCCCAAAAATCCACAAGAAACGGTCTTATTTGGAGCGTGAAATGCGAAGATTCGAGGCGATCAGCGGAGATTTTTTAATGACGCCGCTGTTCCTCGGGTATTTGATGGGGGTTTTATAATTTTTTTGTAGAACGATTATGCTGCAATTTCTTTCAAAAAAAGGGTCGCGAACCGGAAGGATGTCCATGGCGCGGCCGCCCAAAAGGCCGATGCCCTCCCTGGCCGCGTCCAGCTCCTGCCCGCCCTTGGGCCCCTTGTAGCATAGCGCCTTGCCGCCCACCTTCACCAAGGGCAGCAGGTACTCGGCAAGAGCCGCCATGGGCGCGACAGCCCGGGCCACGGCCACGTCGTAGCGTTCCCGATGCTCCTGCGCCCTTCCGCCGTCCTCCGCCCGGATATGGATCACCCTGAGAGGGAGCTCCAATGCCTCCGCCGTTTTTTGAAGAAAAGCCACCCGCTTTTGCAGGGCGTCCATGAGGGTCATTTCCACATCCGGCCGCAAAATAGCCAGAGGTATGCCGGGCAGCCCAGCGCCGGTGCCCACGTCCACCACCCTCGCCCCCTCCGGGATCTGCCGGAGAACCTGGGCAGGCACGGAATCCAGATACTGACGGCTGACCGCCTCCTCCTCGTCCACGATGCGGGTGAGGTTCATGGTCTCATTGGCTTCCATCAAAAGGGTATGATACGCCGTGAGCTTCTCCGCCATGTCCTGCGTCATAACAATGCCCATGCGATGGGCGCCTTCAAGAAGTCTCCTCTTCATTATTTCCATGGCGTTTCCTTTCTAGTTCGATCATGAGTACGGTGATATCCGCAGGAGATACGCCGGAGATACGCATGGCCTGTCCAAAGGACTGGGGCCGGATCCGATCCAGCTTCTGCCTCGCTTCCAGCCGAAGTCCGGAAATATTGAGATAATTCATGTGCTCCGGCAGACGTTTATTCTCCATCTTGCGGAAGCGTTCGATATCCCTTCGCTGCCGCTCCATGTATCCGGCATAGCGGATCTCGATGTCCACCGCTTCCTCCACCTCCGGCGGCATCCCTTCCCCAGCCGGATCAAAGGAGGCAACGTCTCGATACGCGATGCGGGGTCTTTGCATGAGCTCATACAGCGTAACGCCGCCCTTCACCGTCCCAGCATCCTTCTTCTCCAGCAGCTGCATAAGCTCGGTGCTGGGCGGAATTACTGTTCCTTTGAGGCGTTCAATTTCTTCCGCCGTCCTTCTCCTTTTTTCCTCCATAAGCCTGAGCCGCTCCTTTGAAGCCAGCCCCAGCCGATAGGACTTTTCCGTCAGTCTGAGGTCCGCATTGTCCTGGCGGAGGGTCAGCCGATACTCCGCACGGGAAGTCATCATGCGATAGGGTTCCGCCGTGCCCTTGGTCACAAGATCATCGACCAGAACACCAATATAGGCTTCATCCCGGCCCAGGGTGAAAGGCTCCTCCCCTTTCACGTAGAGAGCGGCGTTGATCCCCGCCAAAATTCCCTGACCCGCAGCCTCCTCATAGCCGGAACTGCCGTTGATCTGGCCCGCGGCAAAAAGCCCGGGCACTTTTTTGGCCATAAGCGCCGGTGTAAGTAGGGTGGCATCAATGCAGTCGTATTCGATGGCGTAGCCCGGCCGGATCATCCGGCAGTGCTCCAGCCCGGGCAGGGTGTGCAGCATTTCCATCTGCACATCCTCCGGAAGGGAGGTGGAAAGCCCCTGCACATACATCTCATGGGTCATCTCCCCCTCCGGCTCAATAAAGAGCTGATGGGCGGGCTTGTCAGCAAATCGCACCACTTTATCCTCGATGGAGGGGCAGTAGCGGGGACCCACCCCCTGGATTGTCCCGGAAAAAAGGGGTGAGCGATGGAGATTGTCCCGGATGATCTGATGGGTGCGTTCATTGGTATAGGTCAGATAGCAGGGAAACTGCTTCCGGCAGAGCGCGCCGCTGAGATAGGAAAAGGGTACGATGGGCTCGTCCCCGTATTGGGGCTGCATCTTCCCGTAATCGAGGGTGCGTCCATCCACTCGGGGCGGCGTTCCCGTCTTGAAGCGCAAAATGGTGAAACCAAGGCGCTGAATCGCCTTGGTGAGCCCGTTTGCAGGAAAAAATCCCGAAGGTCCGCTGGCTGCGGAAAAATCACCGATGATCACCTTTCCCTTGAGATACACGCCGGTGGCCAGCACCGCGGCTTTGCAGCGATAGACCGCGCCGGTATCCAGCACCACCGCGGAGATCCTTCCATTCTCCGTTTGAAGGTCAACGCACTCCCCCATACGGAGACTCAGATTGTCCGTGTTCTCCAAAGTCCAGCGCATCTCGGACTGATAACGCCTTTTATCCGCCTGAGCCCGAAGGGAATGGACCGCCGGACCCTTCGCCGTGTTGAGCATGCGGGACTGCAGAAAGGTTTTATCGATCACCTTTCCCATCTCCCCGCCCAGAGCGTCCACTTCCCGCACCAGATGGCCCTTGGCCGTGCCGCCGATGGAGGGGTTGCAGGCCATGAGCGCCACCGCATCCAGATTGAGGGTGAGCAGCAGTGTGGAAAGACCCATACGGGCGGAGGCCAGCGCCGCTTCACAGCCGGCATGCCCCGCACCCACCACCACCACGTCATATTCGCCAGCGATATAGTTCATGGAATCTCACTTTCCCAAACAAAATTTTTCAAAGATGCGGTCAATGATGAATTCATTGTAGACCTGACCCGTGATCTCCCCCAGATGCTCCCAGCATTCATGCAGATCCATGGCCAGAAGATCGACGGGCATGTCTCCGTCCAAAGCCGCATTCGCCCGCATCAAACTGGCCAGCGCCGCCTTCACCGCCAGCACATGCCGCTCATGGGTGAGCCCCGCGCTTCCCAAAGGCTGAGGCAGCGCCCAGCGGTACAGCGCATCCTTTAAGCTTTCCAAGCCTTCTCCGGTCTTGGCAGACACATGCCAAATGGGGATATCCGGCGCCCATTTTTGCAGTTCTCCATCCTCCATTTGATCCGGCAGGTCTCCCTTATTGATGACCACGAGACCTTTTCCCTTCTCCAGTGAAGCCAGTACCGCCTGATCCTCCGCTTTGAGCCCTTCCGAACCGTCCAGAATGACCAAAACAAGATGGGCCTCCGCCATGGCTCTGCGGCTTCGGGCGACCCCGATGGATTCCACGGTGTCCTGCGTTTCCCGAATGCCCGCCGTATCCAAAAGCCGAAACGTGAGTCCACGGATATCGATGGTCTCCTCCAGCGTATCCCGCGTGGTTCCCGCGATAGCGGTAACAATGGCCCGCTCCGTGCCGCTCAATGCGTTCAAAAGGGAGGACTTTCCCACATTGGGTCTGCCCGCCAGCACCACCTTGAAGCCTTCAAGCGCGACCCGTCCAATATTCGCATTGTCGATTAACTTTTGAAGCTCGCCTTGAAGGGCCGCCATGCGGTTTTCCAAAGCGGGCTTCATCATCTCCTCCAGATCCTCCTCGGGATAATCCAGCGCCGCTTCCGTCTCCGCCAACAGATCGGTGAGCGCCGATTGAAGTTCTCCCACTTTTCGGGAGAGCTTGCCCTCCATCAGATCCAGACTCACCCTGGCGGCCGCCTCTCCCTCTGCACCAATGAGATCCATCACCGCTTCCGCCTGAGCGAGATCCACCCGGCCATTTAAAAAGGCCCGTTTGGTGAATTCGCCGGGCTCCGCAGGTCTCGCTCCCGCTTCAAAAAGAAGCTTCAGTGTCCTTTCCACTGGCACTGGACCGCCGTGGCAGTGAATCTCCGCCACATCCTCCCGGGTGTAAGTATGGGGAGCGGGCAGGTAAACCGCCATGGCTTCATCCACCACCCCGCCGTCGTCCCTCACGAATCCATAGAGGAGTTTACGGGGCTCCCAAGGGTTCTTGGGATAAAATACCTTTTCCAAAGCGGCCCGGGCTTTTTCGCCGGATATGCGGATTACCGCAATGGATCCCCTGCCCGGCGCCGTAGCCAGCGCCGCAATCGTATCCTCCAATTTCCCGCACCTCCTCTTCCGGTTTTCAAATTATACACTTTTTTGGGCCTTCCATCAACAAACAAAGGGACCCGATATCGGATCCCTAAACCTTCTTTTTTTCCATGGCCTGGCCGCCCTGTATATAAAAAACACGGGATTTTAGATTCTCCAATGGTTCCATATGGGTGGCGGTGAGCAGGGTTTGAATGGACTGCACCTGTAGAAGCAGCAGCCGCTGGCGCCGCTCATCCAATTCACTCAAAACATCGTCCAAAAGCAGAATAGGCGCTTCACCGATATCCTCTTCCATCAGCGCCAGCTCCCCCAGCTTCAGCGTGAGCGCCGCCGTTCTTTGCTGGCCCTGAGAACCAAAGCTTCGAAGGGATTTCTCCTTCAGCAGAAGATCAAAGTCATCCTTATGAGGGCCCGCGGAGGTGATCCCCTTCAACATATCCGTCGAACGGTTTTCTCTCAGTTTTTGCTGGAATTCGTTCACAAAATCATCCCCATGGAATCCAGGCCGGTAGCATACTTCCATGCTTTCAAGGCCATCGGTAAGGCTGGGGTGAAGTATATTTACCTGCTCCTGCAGCCGCTGCAAAAATCTGGCCCGCTGCTCCGTCAGGACGGCGGCGCTTTGAGCCATCTGCATTTCAAAGGGCTCCAAAAGCTCTTCCTGACCCCTTTTCAGCACCATGTTCCGCTGATCCATGGCCCGATGATAGCGCATAAGACCATCATAGTAGGAAGGATGAATCTGGCATAGTTCCATATCCATGAACCGGCGGCGCATGGCGGGGCCGCCTTTTACCAGGTTGAGATCTTCCGGCGAAAACATTACCGCGTTTACATGGCCCAAAAGATCCCGAATCCGCAGAATGGGTGAACCATTGATACGTATGCGCTTCTTCTCCTTCCGGGAGAGCACAACCTCCACACTCCGGGGGCCGTCTTTTCGGTTTACATCCACCCGAATAAACGCCCGGTCCTTGCCAAAGCGGACCAGCTCATCATCCCGCCGGGTGCGGTGGGAGCGCCCGCTGCAGCATAGAAGCAGCGATTCCAGAAGATTCGTTTTGCCCTGGGCGTTTCGTCCAAACAAAAGATTGACGCCCTTGTGCAAATGGATATCGAGCTGGCCATAGTTGCGGAAGTCCAGCAATCTGAGCCGTTCGATGTTCATCTCAGCCGTGCAGCCTCACGGGCAGAACCAAATAGAGGTACTCCTCACCCTCTACCGGCGTGACCACCAGCGGCGAAACACTGGTGGAGAAGTTGAGCTGAATGAATTCATCATCCAGGCTTTTCAGCACATCGGAAAGATATTTGGCATTGAACGCGATGTCCAGAGGCTTGCCCTCGCATTCAATAGCCACCTTCTCCAAAGCGTCACCCATCTCGCTGTTGGCGGTGATGGCAAGCTCCTCCCCCTCAAAATGCAGACGGATCAGATTGTTGCGGCCTTCACGCACCACCAGGGATGCGCGCTGAATGGCATCGAAAAACGCCTCCCGGGAAAGCTTGACCAGCGTGGAGAAATCGGTGGGCAGAATCTGCCGATACTGAATGAATTCGCCCTCCAAAAGACGGCTGATCATCTGAATGGGGCCCATATCAAGACGAATGTGGTTTCCCTGGAAGCTGATTTCTACCAATTCATCCCCATCGGAAAGCGTTCTGGCCATCTCGCTCAGGGATTTGCCCGGCACCACTGAACGCCGGTTCCCATCCATGGAAAGGGGCAGATGGTTCATAGCTAGACGATAACCGTCCAAAGCCACCAGCGTCATATCCCGGCCCATCTCCATGAGAACGCCGGTTAAAATCGGGCGGGTCTCATCATCCGCCGTGGCAAAGATCACCTGATTGATCTTTTCCTTCAACAGCTTTTGGGGAATCTTTATGGGACTGGCATCCTCCACGGCGGGAAGCCGGGGATATTCCGCCGCGTCCAGAGCCACCACCGTAATCTTGGAGCCCTTGGAACGCACGATTACCCGGTCCCCATCCAGTTCCAGCTCCACCTTGCCCTCCGGCAGACGGCGGACAATCTCGGAAAACATGCGGCCGGGCACCACCACGGAGCCCTCCTCCATAACCTCTACCGGAACCGTATCCTCGATGCTTAAAACTGTGTCATTGCATACAAGACGGAGGCCGGCCGGAGTGGTCTCCAGCAGGATGCCCTCCAGGATGGGCAGGGTAGTGCGGGTTGCCAAGGCCCGCGTAACGGTGGATATGCCACCGGATAAATCTTCACGATCCATTCTTAAGCGCATGAACTCTTCCTCCTTTGGTGTTGGATATATTATTTAAGAGACGTAGTCGTCGTAGTGGTGTGGTTTGTGTTGAAAAGAACCTTCCGGCTTAGACCGGCCGGCCTTTGCTCCTGTGGGCAAGCTGTTGATAATGTCTTGACCTTTTACACAGCTTTCACAGCTCATTGTCCCTGAACTTTTTTGACGAGATCATCCACGTGCCGCTTGAACTGGGTGCTGGCCTCACAGTCCTTATTGATCTTGTCGATGGCATAAAGCACGGTGGTGTGATCCTTGCCGCCGAAGGATTCGCCGATCATGGGCAGGGACAGGTCGGTGAGCTTTCTTGTCATCCACATGGCAATCTGGCGGGGGTAGGCGATTTCCTTGGGACGCTTCCGGGATTTGATGTCCTCACGGCTGATCCCATAATAATCCCCCACCACGTCCATGATCCGCTCCGGCGTAATACGGGGCGCGGATTGGTCCATGAGAATATCTTTCAGAGCTTCCTTTGCCAATTCAAGATCGATGGGCTTATTCTGCAGCCGGCTGAAAGCCATCACCTTATTGAGAGACCCCTCCAGGTTTCGGATGTTGCTTTGAATCTCCATGGCAATATAATGGAGCACGTCGTCCGAAACGGTGAGATGGTCCAGCTCCACCTTCTTTTTCAGGATGGCCACCCGGGTTTCCATATCCGGAGGTTGCACATCGGCCAGCAGGCCCCAGATGAACCGGGAACGAAGCCTGTCCTCCAGTGTGGGAATTTCGTTGGGTTTCTTATCGCTGGTGATGATGATCTGCTTGTTGGCCTCATAAAGAGCATTGAAAGTATGGAAAAATTCCTCCTGGGTCTGTTCCTTGCCGGCCAGAAACTGGATATCGTCAATCATCAGGATATCCACACTGCGGTAACGATTCCTGAATTCTTCATTGGTGTTGGCCTGAATGGATACGATAAGTTCGTTGGTGAACTTCTCCGCCGTCACATAAAGAACCTTGGTATGGGGATTGTTTTGCAGCACGTATTGGGCGATGGCATGAAGAAGATGCGTCTTGCCAAGCCCGGAACCGCCGTACAAAAACAAAGGATTGTAGGATTGTGCCGGAGATTCGGCTACGGCCAGGGATGCCGCATGGGCCAGGCGATTGGAATTGCCAACGACAAAAGTATCAAAGGTGTATTTGGATATAAAGGAATTGCCCGCCGGCGCCGCTTTCTTCCGGGTTCTCGATTCCAAAAAGGTATCCGCCTCATCGGGAAGCAGAAAATGCAGCTCCAGATTCTCGCCCGCCGTCTGCCGAAGGGCGTTGATCATAAGAGGCTGATAACGGGTGCGCAGAATATTGCGGTTGATTTCGTTTTGTACCTTTAAATAGAGAACACCGTTCTCCAAAAGGAGGGGCTCCACCGACGCAAACCAAGTATCATAGGTAATTTCGGTGATATCCGAATTTTTAATCAATGCCAAGGCCTTGTCCCACACTTCGGACAATACAGCCATCATGATGCCTCCTTTGATACCTCCAAATCGGCCTGTGGATAAAACTTATCCACATATTCACGCCCTATTTAAAGGCCTTTATCCAAAATATCCGCAGGGAACGGGATAAAATTACCAACTTATCCACAAGTTTATCCCGAGTCTGTGAAAAAAGTGCAAGAAAAAGGGTCCAATGGAGGACCTGTGGATATGATTTATTGTAACGTACCTACCTTGAAAAAGCAAGGCGAACACAGGGTAAAATGGTACGAATTCAAGGATAAATCGGGTGGACAGGATTGACAGGGAAGAGCCCATTTACTATAATGAGAATGCTGTAATTTTAAGTTGGATGCTTGTCCCCTTGGGGCAGGCTTCTCAATATTTCTCAAATCAGAAAGGATGCTCCATTATGTTACAAACGTATCAGCCCAAGAAAAGAAAACGCAAGAAGGTTCACGGCTTCCGCAAGCGGATGCAGACCAAGAACGGCCGCAATGTGTTGCAGCGCCGCAGAAGACGGGGTAGAAAGAAGATCAGCGCTTAACGGATGAGGGTTTTTCATGAATAAGGCATACCGCCTTCGTAAAAACCGGGAGTTTCAATACGTATACCGAAGAGGAAAGTCCTCTGCGACAGCCCATATGGTGCTGATCGTTGCCAAAAGACGGGACAAGGGTATTAAGATTGGGTTTTCTATCAGCAAGAAGATCGGATGCGCGGTGGTGCGCAATCGGATCAAACGTCAGATGCGGGAAGCGGTCCGCGTGGAAATTCCCCGCATCAAGCCCGGTCATACCCTCATCTTTGTAGCCCGTGCGCCCATTACCAAAATGAACTTTGGGGGGCTTCAAAAGGATATGGTATATTTGATGAAACGGACCAAAGTGTGGATGGAAGAGCCATGAAAAAAGTGTTGCTGTGGCTGCTGAGGGGCTATAAACGCTTCATATCGCCCTGTCTAGGACAGCACTGCCGGTTTTATCCCTCCTGCAGTGTGTACGCTTATCAGGCTATCGAAAAGTACGGTGCGCTCAAAGGAAGCTTTATGGCCGTCAAAAGACTGCTCAAATGCCATCCCTTCAACGACGGAGGATATGACCCTGTGAAATAACCCACAATAAAAGGGGGCTAATGATTGTACATTCCTTTAGTTAGTGACGTGTTCGGCTGGTTGATCCGATTCCTTCATTCGTTTATCGGCAACTATGGCTGGGCGGTCATCGTGTTCACCCTTTTGGTGAAGCTTTTGGTTATGCCGCTGGATCTCAAGCAGAGGCGCTCCATGAAGAAGATGGCGGAAGTTCAGCCGAAGCTGGAGGCCCTGAAGAAAAAGTATAAGGATCCGGAAAAGCTCAACCAAAAAACCATGGAGCTTTATAAAGAGGAGAAGCTCAACCCCTTGGGCGGCTGTCTGCCCATGCTCGTGCAGTTTATCATTATCTTCGGCGTGTTTGCCGTGCTGCGCATCATTGCCGCCGAACAGTCTCTTGCGATGATTCAGACGGTGGAAGCCGGCCAGGTCTGGCAGCCGGAAAGCTGGCTTTGGATCAAGAACATCTTCCAGCCCGATTCCTTCATTGATATCAGCTACTATGCGGGGCATCTGGGCGATCTCCTGCGGGGTGCGGTCAGCTATGTGCCCCAGGCCGTGGTGCCCGATTCGGTCACCCAGCTGGGCATCTTTGTCAGCTCCCACAGCGCCATGCTCACCCAAAGCGCCATTGACGCGGCGGCAGCCAACTACAGCACGGTGATGGGTTCCACCATCGCCCAGTACGCCGGACAGGTGAACGGTTATTTGATTCTGCCCGCGCTCGCACTGGTTTCCCAGATCTTCAGCATGAAGTTCATGATGGCCAACCAGCCCGCCGGCAATGAATCGATGGCAAAGCAGAACAAGATCATGCAGTATGTAATGATGGTCTTTTTCGTATGGTTCTGCGCAACGACCAATGCGGCTTTTGCTTTGTACTACACGATCAGCAATGTTTGGACCATGGTGCAGTACATCATCATGGACGTGATCGATAAGAGAAAGAAGGCCAAAGCTGCCGAGGAAGGAGTTCAACAGGCATGAAGTCCGTGGAAAAATCGGCGAAGAATGTGGAAGAGGCCGTGGATGCCGCCCTGTTTGAGCTGGCCCTCACCCGCGACGATGTGGAAATCGAGGTGCTGGAGGAGGGTTCCAAGGGCATCTTCGGGTTTGGTTCCAAGAATGCCCGAGTGAAGGTGACGGAAAAAGATACCTTTGAGAGCCGGGCCATTCACTTTTTGGAAAAGGTGTGCTCCTATCTCGATGTGACGCCTTCCTTCCATTGTCATCGGGAGGATAACATTTTAAAGATCCAGATGGAAGGCCCGGGCATGGGCGCCGTGATCGGCCACCGGGGCGAGACGCTGGATGCCCTTCAGTATCTGACCACCCTGGCCGCCCGGAGGGACGGCTTCCAGGACGAGAAGCTGATGCTGGATGCGGAGAATTACCGTGCCAAGCGGGAGGAGAGCCTGGTCAAGCTGGCCAACAAGATGGCTGCGAAGTGTGAACGGACGGGAAGAAGGGTAGCGCTGGAACCCATGAATCCCTACGAACGCAGAATTCTTCATTTCGCCCTTCAGGATCATCCAACGGTAACCACCATGAGCGAAGGCGTGGAGCCTCGCCGCCGGGTGATCATTCTTCCCAAATCCTAAAAGAAAAGGCCCCCCTGCCGGGGGCCTTTTTTTAATCCTCGTAAACCTTGGCGGAGAGATAGCGTTCGCCGGTATCCGGCAGGATGACGGCAAAGGTTTTGTCCGCGTATTCTGGAAGCCGGGCCAAAGCATAGGCTGTGGCCAGTGCGGCGCCAGAGGAAATGCCGCAGAGCAGGCCCTCCGTTCGGGCAAGAAGCTTGGCGTAGCGATAGGCGTCCTCGCCGGACACGGGTTTGATCACGTCGATGAGAGTGGTATCCAGTGTTTTGGGCACGAAGCCCGCACCGATACCCTGAATCTTATGGGGGCCCGGCTTTTCACCGGAAAGGACGGCGGACCCCTCCGGTTCCACGGCGACAGCAATGAGCTTTGGATTCAGCTTTTTAAGGGCGCGGGCCGTGCCGCTGAAGGTGCCGCCGGTACCCACAGCGCTCACCAGAACGTCAATTTTGCCCTCCGTGTCCTCCCATAGCTCAACGGCCGTGGTTTCCTCATGAATTTTGGGGTTGGCGGGATTGTCAAATTGGGAGGGAATGAAGCTTTCAGGGGTGTTTTGTGCGATCTCTTTCGCCTTGGCAATGGCGCCCTTCATCCCTTCAGCGCCTGGCGTAAGCACCAGTTCCGCGCCAAAAGCGGCAAGGAGCATGCGCCGCTCCAGGCTCATGGTGTCCGGCATGGTTAAAATCATGCGGTAACCCTTTGCGGCGGCCAGCATGGCGAGCGCCACACCGGTGTTGCCTGAGGTGGGTTCCACCAAGGTGGCGCCGGGCCGCAGCATGCCCCGCGCCTCCGCGTCCGCCACCATGGCATAAGCGGTGCGGTCCTTAATGCTACCGGCGGGGTTAAAAAACTCCACCTTGCCCAGCATGTCCGCCTGGATACCCTCGGCTTGGCTCAAGCGGTCAAGGCGCATCAGCGGCGTTTTGCCGATCAGTTCCTCTACACCATGATAAATTGTCATAAAATATGCCTCCTTCGCTGAATGGGCCCAAATCTTGTTGTCACGGGCCCTGCGGTTGTGCTATGCTAGGAAAAAACTAGGGAGTGGTGGTCGTGCCAATCTATTTGACAGGCATGCCGGGCAGCGGGAAGACGGTGCTGGGTCGGGCGCTGGCGGACCGCCTGGGCCGCGTCTTTATCGATTTGGATGAGGAGATCGAGAAAACATCGGGACGTTCCATCCCCAAGATCTTTGAAGAGGATGGCGAGGATGGCTTCAGGGCGCTGGAAACGGAGGCGCTCCGCGGCGCCAGCGAGCGCACCGGCGCCGTCGTCTCCACCGGCGGCGGCATCGTGCTTCGGGAGGAGAACTGGCGGATCATGGACGACACGGGACTTGTCCTTTTTATCGACCGCCCGCCGGAACGCATTGCAAAGGATGTGAATCCCGGGCACCGGCCCCTGCTTCAGGGGGATCGGAATAAAATATTTGATCTATACCGGGCCAGGGAGACCCTCTATCGCGGCCGTTGCCACATTGTCATTCCAAATGCAGGGGACGCGCAAGTGGCGCTGGAGACCTTGGTATCAGTGGCTTTGGAACACCCCATGCGCCTTTAGGGCGTTGCCTGCCACCAGGAAGGCATCCTTCGGTGCGGCGAGCCCTGTCATGAATTCGAAGGCGTAGATAGCCTGGTTGATCAGCATGGGCAGACCATCCAAGGTGGTGAGTTCCAATTCCTGGGCCGCTGCCAGCAGGCTGGTGGGCCGGGGGTGATAGATGAGGTCAGCCACCAGGGCGTCGGGATTCAAGGCCTCCAAAAAGGCGAAGGAAGGAAAATCCGCAAAGCCGGCCATGCCGAGGGCCGTGGTGTTGATAACGAGGTCCGCGTCCTCCGACCAGGACTCCATCTCATCGATGTCCAAGGGGCCGTAGGCTGTGTCCACGTCCCAGCGGCCATAGATGAAATCAGCCAGGTCCCGTGCCTTGGAGACCGTGCGGTTGAGCACGGTGATCGCTTCGGCGCCGCCCTCGGCCAGACGGTAAGCCAGGGCCTTGGTCACTCCGCCGGCGCCCAGGATAAGGATGTGGGCGCCGCTTACATCAAAACCCACCTGCTGCAGTGCAAGATGAAATCCCGGGCCGTCGGTGCTGGTGCCATAGAGCCTGCCTTTCTCCACGCGGACGGTGTTCACGCTCTCGCAGACGGCGGCTTCTCCTTCCACGTCCTCCAAAAAGGGCAGAATATCCTTCTTGTGGGGCATGGTAATATTAAAACCGCCCCAGCCCAGCCCGGGCAGATGCTGGATAAAGGCCGGAAGGCTCCCCTTTTCCACCCTCTCCCGGCCATAGGTGAAGGGGAGCGCCATGGCCTGGTACAAGGCCTCATGAATGACGGGTGAAAGGCTGTGGGCGATGGGATCGCCAATGACGCCAAAGGATCTTGGCTGCATACGAAAAACCTCCTCAAGAATAAGAAAGGATGATTGCGATGAAAATCTTGGTGATGAACGGCCCCAACCTGAACCTCCTCGGGGTTCGGGAACCGGCCATCTACGGGGTGAAAACCCTGCCCGATATTGAAGCCATGCTGCGCCGGCGTGCCAAAGAGCTGGGCACTCAGATCGACTTTTTTCAGTCCAACCACGAAGGCGAACTGGTGGAACGGCTCCATCGGGCCATGCTGGAGGATGTGGACGGCGTGGTGTTCAACGCCGCGGCCTACACCCACACGTCCGTGGCGCTGCTGGATGCCATCAAGGCCACAAAACTCAAGGTGGTGGAGGTTCACCTCTCCAACGTCCATGCCCGGGAGGAGTTCCGTCACCGGTCCCTGATCGCGCCCGCCTGCGTGGGCCAGATTGCCGGCTTTGGGCCGCTCAGCTATCTTTTGGCCCTGGAGGCCCTGGTGAGTCCGAGCTTCATGAACAGCCAGGGTGCGCCGGCGCAGCCCCAAAGCCCCAGCAAAAAGTAGTGCAGGGTGCTAAAGAAAGCGCCGCCCGGGAACAGCGCCCTGAGACCAAGCTGCAGCGCCAGCAGTACGGCGATGCCCAGAACCATTTTCAGCACCTGCTGCCAAATCGGCGCCTGACTTTGAAAGCCGATGGCCGGCATTAGGACGTAGCCCATAAGCAGACCGGACAATAGCCCCGAGGATTTGGCCAGATTGCCGTCCCCGAGGCATCCCAAAACGAATAGAGGAATCACCGCGATGAAAAGCAGTTTCTCGCGGTGATTTTTTTCGAGCCAATCCAGCAGTGCGCCGCAAAGAGGCACCACACCAAAACCGATGGCCAGGCCGGCAATCACATCCCAAAGGGTGTGGGCGCCAAGATAAATGCGGGACAGACCCACCAATAGGGCCAGCATCACCATCAAAAGAGTGAACCATCCGCGTTTTGCCCACCCGGCCAATCCGCCCGCAAAGGACGCCGCCTGAGTGCTGTGGCCGCTGGGGAAGGAGTAACCGGTAGCCGTGCTGGTGTGCAGGGTGCGGAGGGCATCCCCGTAACGCTCCCAGGGACGGGGAATGCGGAAAATCAGCTTGAGTCCGGAGGTCACGAAGGCGCCCGCGGCAAAGGTGAGCGCAATGCGCATGCCTCCCCGATGATCGATGCACCAAAGAAGCAGGGCCAGTATAAAAAGCGCCGGTCCATCCTCTGCCAGCCGGGTTACAGCCTCAAAAAAAGCGTCCCAAAAGGGGCTGGCAATGCTCTGTACGGCCGCGATGACTTCCATAGAACCTCCTTAAAACTAAGACTGAGCGCTGAACTCCCGGCAGTGAGCGTGCCAGTCAAAATCTTTGAGTTCCAGCATCATCTCCTGATGGGGGGCGCCTTCCTCAAGGAAAGTCCCGCCTACCTTTTTGAACCCCAGTTTTTCGTAAAAGCCCATCGCAAGCAGCTGGGCATGAAGATAAAGCTTCGTGACGCCCATCTGCTCCGCCCGGAACAGGATCATGCGCATCACAAGATCGCCGAAGCCCTGGCCCCGGTAGGCCTTTTTTACCGCCACCCGGCCCACATAGAACCGGTCGCCCTTGAAGATGAGCCGGCCGGTGGCCACGCACTGCCCGTCCTCGTATACCAGGGCGTGCAGCGCCATGTCGTCATATTCGTCCAGCTCCACCTCCCGGGCGAAGCCCTGTTCCTCCACAAATACCTCCATCCGAAGGTCCAGCGCGTCTTGGGCGTCAGCCCTGCCCGCGCTCCATTTTCCTTGAAACATTTTCAACCCTCCCGTCCCTTTATCATACGGCATATGGACGGTTTTGAAAAGGAAATTTCCTCCATGGAAGGGTTTCTTCCAGGGAGTGTTGAATAATGGTGGGAAGGAGCAAAGGGGGTTGACGTATGAGCCGTTTTACCGATCTTTTGGGACTTCGGAAGGACTGTGAGGTGATCGAGCTTTCGGCCTGCAGCGACGGCTTCCACCAGGTGGGCCGCCAGGGCGTGGAAATGGTCGTCACCCAGCCCGACCGAAAGGTGGAATATATCGTCTATTCGGATCGAGTGCTGGCCTATGTGAAATCCGCCTCCGGCTATCCGGCCTACTACCCGGTGGAGGAGACCCATCTGGAGCGGCCGGTGAAGGCGGTTTTGATGGATCTGGACGGCACCACCGTGAAGAGCGAATCCTTCTGGATGTGGATTATTGAGATGACCTGTCAAAGCCTCATGGGGGATTCCAAATTCTCTTTGGAGGAGAGCGATATTCCCCACGTTTCCGGCCACAGCGTCACCGAGCACCTTCTTTATTGCATCAATAAATATTGCCCGGGAAAACCCATTGCCGAGGCCCGGAATTTCTATTTTGAGCATACGCACCGGGAGATGAACGCGATTCTGGAAGGCCGGGGCAGGGCTGGCGCCTTTACGCCGGCGGAAGGGATCAAGGATTTTTTGATGGAGCTGAAAGGACGGGGTGTCAGGCTTGGGCTTGTGACCTCCGGGCTGTACGAGAAAGCCTACCCTGAGATCCTGTCGGCCTTTGAAACCCTGGGTATGGGAAAACCCGAGGACTTCTACGACTGTATCATTTCGGCCGGCTACCCGCTGCAAAAGGGGAGCTGCGGCACGCTGGGCGAGCTTTCGCCCAAGCCTCATCCCTGGCTGTATGCGGAGACGGGCGCGGTGGGCCTTGGCATGGAGCGAAGGGACCGCCACCATGTGGTGGGCATTGAGGACAGCGCCGCCGGCGTTCACGCGATCAAGCTTGCCGGCTATGTGACGGTGGGCATCGGCGGGGGCAACATCCAAAAGAGCGGAACGGTGGGACTTTGCGACGCGTACTGCCAGAATTTTTCTGAAATTCTCAATCTGTTGTTTGAAGCATAGGGGGTGGAATGATGGCTTTTCCAAAAAACTTTGACTGGGGCATCGCCTCCAGCGCGTATCAGACGGAGGGCGGTTACAATGAGGACGGCAAGGGGCCCAGCATCTGGGACGTGTTCTCCAACCAGCCGGGCCGAATCAACGGCGGCGGCAATGGCAACATATGCTGTGATCACTACCACCGTTTTCGGGAGGATGTGGCCCTTTTGAAGGAACTGGGCGTGGACAGCTATCGCCTGTCCGTATCCTGGTCCCGGGTCTTTCCCGAGGGTGCGGGGAAGGTCAATCCCGAGGGCCTTCAGTTTTACAGCGATCTCGTCGATGAAATTTTGGCGGCGGGCATCTCGCCCATCGTCAATCTTCATCATTATGATATCCCCCAGGCGCTCTACGAGAAGGGCGGCTGGGAGAACCGGGAGACGGTGGACCACTTTGTCCGCTATGCAGCGACCCTGTTCGATCTGTTCGAGGGCCGGGTCAGCCGCTACATGACACTGAACGATGTCCGGGGCACCATGCTGGGCGGCTATGTGACCGGTGAGCGGGCGCCGGGCCGGAGAGGTGAACTGAAAGCTGCTGTACAGGGGTGGCATAATATCACCATGTCCAGCGCCAAAGTGATTGAGAACTTCCGCAAACGGCAGGTGCCCGGCGGCGAGATCGGCTGCGTCATGGGCGTGATGCCCATCTATCCGGATGAGGATACCCACGAATGCCGGAAACTGGCCAAGGCCATCAGCTATTTTTATAACGATGCTTTTTTGTCGCCGGTAATTGCGGGAAAATATCCCGATGGTCTGCTGGAGATTTTGGACGAGCGAGGCCTCATGCCGATGATGGCATCCGATGATCTGGAGGTGCTCGCCCGCAATCCCGCCGACTATGTGGGCGTGAGCTACTACACCTGCATGCGGGTGGCGCCCCGGGAAGGCGGCGATCCCGGGAACCCCATGAGCCTGTTTGAACGAAGGGGCCGGGACCCCCGGACCAAGAGCGGCTGGGAGATCTATCCCGATGGGCTTTACGATACGCTCATGCACATCAAGGACACCTACGGCAATCCCAAGGTGTATGTGAGTGAGAATGGGGCGGCCATGCCCGATGAGATCTGGAAAAACGGCATGATTGAGGACGACGACCGCATCGCCTATCTCAGGGACCACATCGCGGTCACGGAAAGAGCGCTCATGGACGGCGCGAACATCCTGGGGTTCCATGTGTGGTCGCTGATGGACAACTTTGAATGGCAGCAGGGCTTTACCAAAGGGTTTGGCCTGATCCATATTGACCGGGAAACGCTGAAGCGTTCGCCCAAGAAGAGCTTTTACTGGTACCGGGACTTGGTAGCAAATCGAGGTCTTTAAAAAGAGAAGGGAGTGTGGATGCCGTGATTGCGGCAGATAAAATCGAGAGGATCAATCTGTTGGCCCGAAAGAAGCGGACCATGGGACTTACCGAGCAAGAGCTGGAGGAACAGGCAAAGCTGCGCCAGGAATATCTGCAGGCCTTTCGGGCGGATTTTACGAAAATACTGGAAACGGTCAAAATTGAGGACGAGCAGGGAAAAATATTGCCGCTCAGACGGAAAAATGAGGCTTAAAACGATTGCCCGGTGGGACAATATAGGGTACAATGAGGACACTTAAAGGAAAGCGAGGTGCCACACGTGGACGAAGAACGTGATGTGGTAGTTTTTGAGGACGAAGACGGCAACGAACTGGAACTGGACGTGATCGATTATTTCAATTACAACGGCCAGGAATATGCGATTTTGATGGATTTCAGCGACCTGGATGAGTGCGGCTGCGATGCCTGCGGTCATGACCATGGCGAGGAATGCGGCTGCGATCACGTGGAGAAGGACGTATTCGTAATGAAGGTTGTTGTGGACGGCGACATGGAGGAGTTCATCCCGGTGGAGGACGAAACCATGAATGAGCTGGAGGAAATCGTCCAGCAGCGTCTGGACAGCTGGGTTGAGGAAGAGGACGAGTACGACGACGAGTAATACAAAAGCCGGCATCTGCCGGCTTTTGTCATAGAGGGGGATTTTCTATGAAGTGGTGGCCGGGGCTCGCGCTCATTGCGGTGGGCGTATTGTGGCTGCTCAACATCCTGGGTGTTTTAACGGCGGAAATCTGGATCTTTGTTTGGCCGGCGCTTATTATCTTCTTTGGTATCTACACCGTGTTTCGGGGCAGAAATCTGGGTTTTGGGCTCCTCGCGGCGGCGGGCGGCGTCTATTGGCTGCTCATTAACCTGGGGAGAGCTGTTTGGGACGGCCGGGTCATCCTGCCCGCCGTGCTGATTGCCGTGGGTATCCAGATCTTGGCAAGCCGGCTGGGCTGGAAGGACAGCTCGTCGGCCGAAGGCGACGCCGTCTTCACCACCGCCGAACACACGGCCCATGGCGGCGTTTTCACCGGCACGGAGGTTACGGCGGTTTTTGGGAAAAATGTCCTGGATCTTCGGGGCTACGACGAGATCGTCTCCGGCGCCAAGGTGGAGGTCAACGCTGTTTTCGGCACGGTGGAGATCCTGGTGCCGAAAGGCTGTTTCGTGGAGAAGAAAGGCATCTCCTGCGTCTTTGGCGGCGTCAGTGCGGGCCACAATCCGTCGCCCGGCCCCGTGAGCATTGCGCTGGACGGCAGCGCCGTGTTTGGAGGCGTGCAGATCATCTACGCATAAAAAGAACCGGGCAGCTGCCCGGTTCTTTTTGGTTGGTCGGAAGGCCTACAAATTAGCGGTTTTTGAAGCCGTTATTGCGTACTGAGTTTTGCTGAAAAGCTCCACCGTTGTTCGACTGGATGTTGCTCTTATCGGAGGCCTTATCATAATCGAAATAAGGACGCTGATAGGGAGGCATCTGCGAGGGGTCGAAATCGGCGGTATTTTTCAAGTTGTTGTTATTCCTGGAGCTGGAGTTGCTGAGATTCTGGTTCTGAGCGTTCGAATTGTTCAGGCTCTGGCGGTTCTGCGTGTTGTTGTTCAGATTCTGCTGAGCGGAATTGTTCAAACGCTGCTGGTTGTTGCTGTTCTGGCGACTACCGGTGCTCTGGGAAAGGTTCTGCCGCATGCTAGAATTGGCATCGAAATTGTTGTTACGATTCTGCATGCCGCCAGCATCGTTCATGTTGTTGCAATTCTGAAAGCTGCTCTTGTTGCTGTTGCAGTTCTGGAAGTTATTCTTCTGATTGCTGCGGTTGGACAAGTTGTTGCAGTTTTCCATGCTGTTCGAGAGACGCTGGCTCTGATTGTTCTGCTTCTGCTGGCTATTTTGCAGGTTATTGTTGTTTTTGTTGTTCTTCAACTTTGACAACCTCCTTCTTTTTGGGACCGCACCTAGTTTAACCGACATGCCGGCTTTCATCCCCGAATGCTTGTGGAACAATTTGTTATGCAGTATAATACATGTAGCTTCATGAAAAGGACAGGATAACGTGCAGATCGAAATGTGCTCGCTATTTAGCGGCAGTACAGGAAATTGCATCTATTTAAATATGGGCGGCACACATCTTTTGGTGGATGCCGGGTTACCAGCGAGGAATATTTTGTTATCGTTACAAAACATCGGTATATCGGTACAAGACATATCTGCGATTCTGGTAACCCACGAACACTCGGATCATATCCGAGGTTTGGGTGCGCTGGCTCGGAAGCTCAGGGTTCCCGTATACGCCAATTCCGCCACCTGGGCCGCGATGGAAGCCAAGGTGGGGATGCTGGATCTGGCGAACATTCGTATGTTTTCCACCAATGAGGATTTTTATATTGGAGATGTGGGCGTGGATCCCTTTTCCATCCCCCATGACGCGGCGGATCCGGTGGGTTTTTGTTTCCACTGCCGCAACCGAAAGGCGAGTATTCTTACGGACCTCGGGCATACTAACGATACAATCTTAGAAAAGGTAGCCCATTCGGATATCATGGCTTTGGAAGCCAACCATGACGAGGCTATGCTGCGCCGGGGGCCCTATCCCGCGAGACTTAAACAAAGGATTCTGGGCAGGCGGGGGCATCTGTCCAATGCTGCGGCCGCCGAAGCGCTGGTGGAACTGGTAGGAACCGGTCTCCAGGGCGTGCTTCTGTCCCATCTGAGCCAGGAGAATAACGTTCCGGAAACGGCCTTCCACACGGTGGTGGAGACGCTGAGTGCGGCGGGCATCCAGGAGGGCAGGGATGTGCGGGTGGAGGTTGCGCCGCCCAGAAATATGTCCCAAGTTTTTATGATATCTTGACATAGGCTGCCGGAAAGGCAGAGGTTATGAAATGGAAAAAGATGACCAGTGGGCTTTTCATAGGGCTGCTGGTCTTTTTGATGGGCTGCGGGCAGACGTCGGCACCCACGCCCGAGCCCTCGCCCACCCCTGCGGCAACGGCGAGGATTCAGCAGCAGAGCGTGCGCACGAAGGAGGGCAGCGCCCTGCCGGACATGCTGGAGGAGGCTTCGCCGGCGGTGGTGGGCATCAGCACGGAGACATTGCAGCTGGGCGCCTTCCCCAGTGAAAATCAGGTGGTGCAGGGTGTGGGCACCGGTGTCTTGGTGACCCAGGATGGATACATTTTGACCAATCAGCATGTGGCCAGCCAGGATGCCGATAAGCTGACGGTGGTATTCTATGACGGCACCCAGGTGGAAGGCACCACCCTTTGGAGTGATGCCTCCCTGGACCTGGCGGTGGTGAAGATCGAAGGCAGCGGATATCCCACTCTCCCTATGGGCGACAGCAACGGGCTTCGGGTGGGGGACAACGTGGTAGCCATCGGTACACCGCTGGGCCTCATGTTTCAGCACACGGTGACGGCGGGCATCGTCAGCGCGAAGAACCGCACGCTGGCGGTGGAAACCTCTCTGGGCGGACAGACGCTGATGGAGGACCTGATTCAAACGGATGCGTCCATCAATCCAGGCAACAGCGGCGGCCCCCTGGTTAACATGCAGGGCGAGATCGTAGGCATCAATACGCTGAAGGTGGAAACCGCGGAAGGGATCGGTTTTGCGATCCCCATTGAGGTGGCCCGGCCCATTGTGGAACGCTTTGCTTCCGGCGACACCTTTGAAACGCCCTACGTGGGATTTCTGGCTTATGACAAGGAGATCGCCACCTTCTATGGCCTGGACCGGCTGGAAACGGGGGTGTACGTGGTCAATGTGGACAGCAACGGTCCGGCCTACCAGGCGGGGATCCGTTCGGGAGACGTGATCACCGCCGTGGACGGCGTGACGGTGGACACCATGGTGGACTTCCGCAGGACCGTCTTTCAAAAGCAGCCCGGGGACACCATCACCGCATCGGTGCTGCGCCGGGGCAAGCTCCGGGAGATAGCCATAAGCCTCACCGAGTATCCAGGCTAAAGGCCCGAAGGGGCCTTTTTTCATTGAATGTTGGTGGAAAAATCCCGCACAAAATGGAGCACCTCTCCATTTTCACCAAACAGAAAATCTGATAGGATGATAGCGAGGGGGAATTCCGTTGAAGATAGCACAGATCATCCGGGCCCAGCGAAAGACGCTGGGGCTCACCCAGGAACAGGTGGCGGAGCGGCTGGGCGTTTCCACGTCGGCGGTGAACAAATGGGAAAGGGGCGGGGCCTATCCCGATATCACCCTGCTTTCACCGCTGGCGAGGCTGCTTCACCTCGATCTCAATGCGCTCCTTTCCTTTAAGGAGGAGCTGACGGACCAGGAAATTGGAGACTTTTTGAGCGTTGTGATGGAAACCATTGAGAACGAGGGCTTTGAGCGGGGCTTTTCCATGGTTATGGATAAGATCCACCAATATCCCCATTGCGGAATGCTGATCTTTATGGCGGCGTCCACGCTGGAAGGCGCACGCATGATGTTTCCGGGGGATGATGGAACCTACGAGGACAGGCTGGAGGCCCTTTATGAACGAGCGGCCGCTAGCGATGACGGAAGGGCCCGCGACCAGGCCAAAGGCATTCTGCTGTCGAAAGCCATGAACAAAGGGGAATATGAAAAAGCGGAAAAATTGTTGGCGGAGATTCCCGACCCCACCCTGGACAAGCGGCAAATGAAGGCAAACCTGTATCAAAGGGAGGGACGGCTTGCGGAAGCGGCGGAGATCCTGGAGGGAAAGGTGATGAATGCGGCAAATGATATGCAGTCCGCTTTATTGGGACTGATGGATATAGCCCTTGCGGAGGACCGTCCGGATCTGGCTGGACACTATGGGGACGTGGCGGTGGAGACGGCAAGACTTTATGATTTATGGCAATATAATGCCTATGTGCCCCTTTTCCAGCTGGCGGTGGCCAAGAGGGATGGGGAGCGGTGTATGGCCATTCTTGAGAAAATGCTGCCCGCCATGCTGGAGCCCTGGGACGTTCAGCGTTCGCCTCTTTACGGCCATGTGCGGACCAAGACGGCCCATCCCAAATTTCAGCGGCAGATGCTGGACACTCTTTTAAATGCGCTGGAGCGGGACGGGGAGCTGGATTTTTTGCGGAATCAAGCGGGATTTCCGGAGCTGATGCAGCGATTCAAGGCATAAAAAAGGACGCCTGATCAGGCGTCCTTTTTTATTAAGGATCCAGGATAATATCCCGGCCGTACCGGGCGGCTTCCACGAAGATGGTAAAAAGCCGGCGGCTTGCCGGATGCCAGAGCATTCGCTCCGGATGCCACTGCACGCCCACGATCTTGGGGCTTTCGATGGCTTCAACCACCCCGTCCGGCGAGAACACCGTGGGCAGAAAGGGCGGTACGAATCCCCGCAGGCTTTGGTGATGCATGGAATTGGTCCAATTCGGTGCGGCGTCAAAGAGCTTATCCATGAGGGAAGCCTTGCGGATGAGAACGGGATGCCAATGATCCCCGGGATAATCGGAAGCATGGGCAAGAACCTCCGGCGGACGGGGTTTGCTGGAATAGCCATGATTTCGGGCGGGAGGAAACATGAGGTAGAGATCCTGATAGAGCCGGCCGCCAAAGGCGGCCTGAATTACCTGAATGCCCCGGCATATGCCAAGGACCGGTTTTTCCAGCCGATGCATTTCCAGAAGCAGTTCAATCTCAAAAGCATCCCTGGCCTCGTCAAGACCGCTGACGCTGACGGGCTCCTCGCCGTAACGCCAAGGTGCAATGTCACCGCCGCCGGTGAGCAGTAAGCCGTCCAGCCGCCGGGACCAGTCCGCCGCGCTGCCGGGCACCACCAGCGCGGCCTCGCCGCCGGCCTCGGTGACGGCACGAATATAAGCCTGGCTCAGCCAGGCCCGGCCCTTCTCACTGGAACAGGTCAGCCCGATCAGCGGTTTCATGGCGCCTCCCATCAATAGCGTTTAAGGTAGTTGTTGACCTCCCAAGGTGTCACCTGTACGCGGTATTCCTCGTGTTCGATAAACTTTGCCTCAGCATAATTTTTGATAATATGTTCACCCAGCGCTGCCACGATCACTTCGTCCTGCAGCATAGCGCGGGTGGCCTCCCGAATGTTGAGGGGCAGGCAGGATACGCCGTGCTTTTCCAGCTCCGCATCATCCATCTTGTAGATGTTGCAGTTGATGGGTTCGGGCGGCGTCATTTTCTTTTCGATGCCGTCGAGTCCCGCCATCAGCGTGGCCGCCAGGGCCAGATAGGGATTGGCGGAAGGATCGGGACTGCGAAGCTCCACCCGGGTGCCGGTGCCCCGGCTTGCGGGGATGCGGATGAGGGGACTTCGGTTCTGGGCCGACCAGGCGATGTAAAGGGGCGCCTCATAGCCGGGCACCAGGCGCTTGTAGGAATTCACCAGCGGATTGGTAAGGGCGGTGAAGCCCGGAGCATGGGTCAGAAGACCCGCCACATACTGGTGGGCGATCTCACTGAGACCGTCCTCCGAGTCGGGATCGAAGAACATGTTCCTGCCGTTTTGGAACAGGGACTGGTTGATATGCATGCCGTTGCCGGCCACGCCGTACACGGGCTTGGGCAGGAAGGTGGCGTGGAGGTTGTGGCGCTGGGCCACCGTGCGCACCACCAGTTTGAAGGTCATCACGTTGTCCGCCGTGGTCAGCGCGTCGTCATACTTGAAATCAATTTCGTGCTGGGCCGGTGCGCATTCATGATGGGAGGCCTCGATATGAAAGCCCATCTTCTCAAGCATGAGGCACATATCCTGACGAGCGATCTCGCCTCGGTCCACCGGTGCCAGATCAAAATAGCTGGCATCGTCGTGAGTTCTGGTGGTGGGTGCGCCGCTCTCGTCCATTTGGAACAGGAAGAACTCCAGCTCCGGACCCGCGAAAAGTTCGTAGCCCATCTTATTCATACGCTGAATGGCCCGCTTTAATGCGTAGCGGGGATCGCCCAGGAAAGGCGTGCGGTCGGCACTGTACACGTCGCAGATCAGGCGGGCCACCTTGCAGTCCGGTTCGGACCAGGGAAAGATCACGAAGCTGTTGGGATCGGGGTAGAGAATCATATCCGATTCCTCGATCCGCACAAAGCCGTTGATGGAGGAGCCGTCGAACATCATCTCATTGTTCAGCGCTTTCTCCAGCTGGTCAATGGTGATGGCCACATTTTTCATGATCCCAAAGATATCGGTGAATTGCAGCCGGATGAATTTCACATCCTCCTGCCTGCACAATTTGATAACGTCTTCCGGGGTGTATCGGGTCATAAACTGGACCCCTCCTTCTTTCCTAGAATGGTCTTATTATAGCATACAAGGGATTTGGGAGGAACGCTTTAGGAGGTCTTTTTTTTATGCCGGAAGAAAAAGACCAGATAGATGGCGATGATGGCGAGGCATACGCCCGCCGCCAACAGGGAATAGGTCTTGACGAAGTTCAAGATATGCTCGAGGTTACCGCCCACCGTGATGCCGGCAACAAAAAGCAGGGTGGTGTGAATCAGCGCCGCCAAGGTGATGCCGAAGCGGCCCTCCTTCCTCGGGTAGTGGACGGCCCCGGCCACCAGCAGCACAGCGGAGTTGATGCCGGGGATGAACTTGCACAGAATAAAGGCAAGAAGCTTCCGCTGCAGGATAAAATCGTGAAACTTATGGTAGCTTTCCTCGTCTACTGTTCTGCTGAACCAGGCGCTGCGGTGCACCTTGTCCCCGAGAACCCAGCCCACCTGCATGAGGGCGATGGAGGAGGCGATGACGCCAGCCAAAAAGGCGAGATAGATGACGCTCTTGTCCCAAAAGCCCATGGTGCCTGCCACCACGCTGCCAAAGAGCAGCACCACATGGCTGGGATAGGGCGGGAAAAATAGTTCAATAGCGCCGGACAGACACATGAAAAGGGCGAAGGCCCAAAGAGGAAAGCCCTGCACCGTGTCCAGCACGCTCAAAATCCACTGTTCCAAGAAATGTCCCCCTTAGCGCTCAAACACTTTGCGGGCACCCACATAGGTGCTGCGAAGCGTCAGTTTATCGTCCAGTACCAAAAGGTCGGCCAGGGCGCCGGGACGGATCCTGCCCAGATCCCGGCGGCCCAGCAGGTCCGCGGGCACCTCCGAAAGAAGGGGCAGCACGGATTCCAGAGGCAGACCCATCTTCTGAACCAGATTCCGCAGGGCCTGGTCCATGGTGAGCGTGCTGCTGGCAAGGTTTCCGGCCTCCAGCCGGGCAATGCCGTCCCGCACCAGCACCTTCTGGCCGCTGAGCACATAGTCGCCGTCGGGCTGACCGGTGGCCTCCATGGCGTCGGTGACCACATTGATCCGGCCCTTCTTGCAGTGCAGGGCCAGCTGGATCATGGCGGGCTCCACATGGATGAGATCGGATACCAGCTCGCATACCACCTCGGGACGGCTGAGCACCACGGGCAGCACGCCGCCTTTGCGGTGGTGCATGGGCTCCATGGCGTTGAAGAGGTGGGTGGCGTGGGTAACGCCCCAGGCAATGCTTTTTTCAGCGATCTCACTGGTGGCCACGGTGTGGCCGATGGAAGCGATCACGCCGTGGGCGGCAAGATAGCGAATGATTTTTTCCGCACCCGGGAGTTCGGGGGCCACCGTCATCTTGGCCACCCCTTCGCCCCTGCCGATGAGGTCCACGAGGCTGTCCAAATCGGGCGTCTCCAGGCTGCCGGCGTTCAGCGCACCCTTGCGCTTAGGGTTGAGAAAAGGGCCTTCCACATGGGCGCCCAGAACCCGGCTGCCCAAATCCATCTTCATGGCGGTCCGCACGTCAGCAACGGCCTTTTTCATCTCATTGTGGGGCCCGGTAATGGTGGGCAGATAGCCGGTGAGGCCCTGGGCCGGGAAGGTGCGGCTGAGCTTTTCCAGGGCGGGCATGCCCTGGACAAAATCCACGCCCAGTCCGCCGTGAATGTGCGTATCGATGAATCCGGGCACGATGCGGCTTCCCGATACATCCTCGGAAGCATCAAAGGGGGCGCTGCCGCCGATTTGCAGTATCCTGTCCCCCTCGAGATAGAGATCCTCTTTCACAAAGACGCCGCCGGTGAAGATCCGGCCGCCGGTCAGTTTGAATGTCATGTCAGTCCCCTTTTCTTTTTTGCATTTCTACGGTTTCCGCTCGGGCCAGGAGCGCCTTTTTCTCGTTCTTGGCGGGATGAAGCACGGTGAATTCCCATAAGCCTTGCAGAATCTCGCCCACCGCACGGCCGGGCGCCACGCCAAGGTCCATGAGATCCTTGCCGGTGACCGCAAGCTCCCTCAAGGAGAAGGGCGTATGGTCCGAAAGCATCTCGTCCAGCACCTCTTCCCAGCGGTCCGCCGTGGGCACCGGTCCCGAAAGAATGCCCGAGCCCCATACATCCGCCCGGCGCAGCGCAGCCAGATCCCGCACGAAAGACGCACCCCAGGCGGCAAAACGCAGCCGGAGCGTGGTCGTCTTGGCGCCACCGTTCAAATCGAACATGTGCCGCTCGATGAGAAGGCAGACCTCATCGGTAAATTGCCGGGGTGCCCTCAGCCGTTCCAGCATGGTCCGGGCGAGAGCCGCGCCCAGCTTGTCATGGCCCAGCATTCGACCGTTCTCCCTTAGGGCCTTGGGCTTGCCCACGTCGTGGAGCAAGGCGGCAAAGCGCAGCCGAAGCTCCGGCGGGGCTGCCGCAGCGGCGTTCAGATTGTGCTCCAGCACGGGATGGGCATGGTAGTCCCTTCGCTGCTCAACCCCCTCGCCCTCCATGAGCTCGGGAAGCACATGGGCGAGAGCGCCCATATCCCTTAGGAGATGGAGCGCCTTCAAAATCTTGGACGGCGTACGGCCGATCTCGGGATAGGCCTGATCGCAAAGGAGAATACGGCTGAGCTCCTGGAGGATGCGCTCAGGGGAAAGATCGGCCAGCTGATGGGCATGCCGCTTTGCCGAGGCGAACGTTTGCGCCTCGACAGCAAAATCCAGCTCCCCGGCGAATCGGGCGAGCCGGAGCAGCCGCAGGGCGTCGTCACAGAACACCAGATCGGGATTCCGGGGACAGCGAAGCTGACCGGCCTCTAGGTCGGCCAGACCGCCGGTGGGATCCAGCAGTTCACCGGTCAAAATGTTATAGTAGAGCGCATTGACGGAAAAATCCCGGCGCAGGGCATCGGTCTCAAGATCCCGAATGAAGACGATCCCTTCGGGCTGATGTGCGCCGCCCGGCGGATAGGATTCGCTGCGAAAGGTGGTATGCTCCACATGGGAACCATCCGCGAGCTTGACCAGCACGGTCCCCAGCGTCCTGTTAATCTTGTGAACGATAAAGCCGAGCCCTTCAAGACGCTTGGCGGCGTCCTCGGGCAAAAGGGGGGAGGCCACATCCAGGTCATGGGAGGCAAGTCCCATAAGACCTGCACGCACGGCGCCCCCCACCAGGTAGAGGGGACCGTCCTCAAAAGCTTTGGCAATATCATGCAGTTGGGATGGAATCGGTATACTACGTCTCATATACCCATTATAGTCATTTTTCCGGATCCGGACAACGAAAGCTTTCCAAGCGGCCCCGAATGTTGTAAGATAAGACTATCTTTGGCTTTTTGGGGAGGCTGTCATGCACACCATCATTGTCAATCCTGCAGCGGGCCGGGGGAAAGCGGTGAACGCAGCGCTGAAGGCCGCGGAGCTTTTAAAGTCCCAGGGCGCGGAGTATCAACTGGTCTACACCCAATATCCGAAGCATGCCGGGGAACTGGCGCGCCGGGCGGCGCAGGAGGGTTGCAGGAGCATCCTTTCGGTGGGCGGCGACGGCACGCTGCAGGAGGTGGTCAGCGGATGTGTCCATGAGGACGTGACCGTGGGCGCAATCCCCGGAGGGACGGGCAACGATTTTATTCGGGCCCTGAGCATAAAAAATGACGTGGAGCTGGCAACAAAGATCGTGCTTGAAGGCCACAGCCGGCGAGTGGACGTGGGTATTTTTGCTGAGAACGCCATTCTGAACGTGGCGGGATGCGGCTTTGATGTGGAGGTCCTGCAGTATGCCAGAAGGTTCAGGAAGGTGCTGGGCAAGCTGGGCTACGTGGCCGGTGCCGTATGCACCATTTTCACCCATGGTTATCGTCCGCTGACGGTGCGACTGGACGATGAAGAATTCACCTGTGAGCCGCTGATGGTGACGGCGGCCAACGGCAATTTTTTCGGCGGCGGCATGCGTCTTGCACCAAACGCCGAGGTGGATGACGGCCTTTTTGATGTGTGTGTGATTGACCGGGTGCCCCGATATGTGATTCCCCTTCTTTTGCCCAGTTTTATCAATGGAAGCTATATCAAAACGAAGTATGTGCGCACCTACCGCTCGTCCAAAGTGGAGCTGATTCGGGAGAACATGGATCTCAATGTGGACGGGGAGATCATCCGCACTTCGGCGGCCAGGATCGCTTTGGAAAAACAGGCGCTCAGTTTTTACGCACCCCAAGGGTGACAGTATGATTTGACCTCTTTGTTTCCATACTAATGGAAAAAGGAGGGTGAATGATGACAGTTGCCTATCAAAGTGGTCTTGAAACCATGGCGGCGGAGCTTCGGGCCATGGGATTTGATATGGTTCCAATGGGGGAGGCGGCGGAAGCCTGCATCTTCCGGGGGACCGGCGGCCTGACGGCTCAAGGTGCGGCGCCGGGCGGCGTTTTGATGGTGGAGGTGAGCGGCAGGACGGCCGCGTCCGTGGCCCATATTCTGCAATCCCGCCTCTATTCGCCCCTTTTCGGGCCGCCCAGCCTGGAATGAGGGAAAAGCAGGGGCCAAAAAGGGATTTTATGTTTCCTGTCGAATTATATATGAATATTGTATATGTATGAGGAAAGGATCGTTTCACCGATGGCTTACAGTACCTCCTATCGGGCACCTCAAAACACGGCGAAGCGCAGGAAGCTATCCCCCAAGGCCCTCGTGCTCCTTTTGCTGGTGGTGGCTTTGCTGGCTGCGGCCATTTTTGGCTTTGCGGTGCTGACGGGCACCAGCCCGGCGCTGAACTGGGTATCCGTGCCCGCCATTGGAAGAGCCGATCGCATTGAACCTTTTAAGGATGGTTTTGTGAGTTTTTCACAGGGCAATCTGGTCTACTGGAACGCCCGGGGCAGCGCGGTTTGGACGCGGCCTGTCACGGCCGCGGAGATCGGCCTTAGGACCAGCGCCGACCTCATTATTCTCTACAGCAATAATTTTGTGACGGTGCTGGACGCAAACGGGCAGCAGACCTTTCAAAAACAGCTGGACCGGTATGTTGTGGGCGCCGATGCGATGGGCGAACGGGTGGCCATCCTGACAGCGGATACCACGGCGGCATCCCTGCAGGTCTACAATTTAAACGGCGACGTGGTGGACGAGATTCAGCTGGACCCGAGCGCCACCTTTGATTTTGGCATCGCCTCCCAGGACAAGCTCTGGACGCTGCAGACCGATCTTTCGGGCAGCGCCCTCAAAACGATTCTCACCACCTACAAGCCGGGCGAGTCCACCACGGGCATTGTCACCGGTGATCAGCTCCTTTACGACGCGGAGTTTTATCAAAACCAAACATTTTTAGTTGGTTCCCGCAATGTTCTATGTTACAATGACGTAGGCGAATCCCAAAAAAGCGAGTTCGTTTACGGCTGGAAGCTGGAGGATGTGTGGCGGGGCAAGAAGGATATCGCCTTTGCCTTTTCCGACGTGGCGGCCTCGGAGGAGGAACAGACGGCCTCCGGAAGCATCAACTACGTCAAAGTGGTGAAGGGGAAATCCGACGCCGTGACCTACAAAGCGCCCAAGGATACGCTGGCCGTGTGCATGGGCGAGGAAAAGGTTCATTTTATCACGCCTTCGGCGGTGGAAACGGTCTATTTGGCCAACGGGGAACGAAAGAACGTGGCTCTGCCCGATTCCATTGAGGCTGTCCGTGTCCTGTCCGGCGTGCCCGGCGTGATCGTCTATAAAGGAGAAAGCAGCTACTATCTGCCCCTCCCGTAGGAGGCCGGTGGTAATCCGAGGAGGCAGCATGAATATCGTTGACTATGTCATCGTGGCACTTTTCGCATTCAGCATACTGCTGGGATTTTATCAAGGATTCATCTCCAGCGGCAGCAACCTTATTGCGTTTTTTGTGTCCCTTTTGGGGGGCAAGCTGTTCTATGGCAGCCTGGCCAGCTCCCTGGTGAACAATACGGGGATCGTGGACACCATGCTTTATTACACCGACACGGCCCAGAGCATCGGGGTTACCGAGCTGATCAACGCCCCGATTTCCGCGCTTTCCGCCGATCAGGTGCAGAGCATCGTTCAGCAGTCCAACATGCCCTATCCCATCAATCAGATCCTGACAGAGAATATCACAAACCAGTCCCTGCAGGGACTGACCACGCTGGGAGAATACTTCAATTACAGCGTGATCTACTTTGTGATCAACGTGCTGTCCTTCGTGCTGCTGTTCCTTGCGATCTATATAGGCATCTCCATCATTCTCTCGCTGGTCAACTACACCGTCCGGTTCCCGCTGCTGAAGTATGGCGATCCGGTGGCGGGCGGCGTCTTTGGCGCGGTTCGGGGCATCTTTTGGTGCTACATCATCTTTCTTTTGGTGCCGGTGGTCTTTGCGGTTCTGCCCGCCGATCTCCTGACACCCTATCTGGACGAATCCACTTTTGCCCACTATTTTTACACCGACAGCTTCATCCTCAAGTGGTTTCACGGCTTTTTGGGATGACGGATATAATAAGGAGCGGTTATGCCGCTCCTTTTTTTGTGTCCATAGATGGGAACACATGATCTTGTTTCAAATGTTTCACGTGAAACATGGGGAGAATATAAAAAAGGGACGTTTCACGTGAAACATCCCTTGCCGGTTACTCTTGATCGAAGAACTCGTAAATCCGGTCCAGGTCGTCCCGGGAATAGTAATCGATCACGATGCGTCCCCGCTTCAAGGTTCCGTTTACCGTAACCTTGGTTCCCAGCTTTTCCCGCAGAGTCTGAGCAAAATCCTCGAACTCGGCGGGGAGGGGTGCCGCCTCCCTCGGTTTCTTTTTTTCGCTGGTCATCTTCTTGATGAGGGCCTCGCTTTGCCGGACACTGAGTTCCTGGGATTCCATCACCGCGGCGAGCTCCCGGCGAAGATCATCGCTCTCCACGGACAGGAGTGCCCGTGCATGACCGGCGGTGAGCGCGCCCGCAATGACCCGCTCCTGAAGATCATCAGGAAGTCTCAGCAGCCGAAGGGCGTTGGTGAGAGCGGGCCGGCTTTTGCCAAGATTGGCGGCGGCCTCCTCCTGGGTCAGATCAAAGGTGCCCATGTAGGCCTCAATAGCGGCGGCCTCCTCGATGGGGTTGAGGTCCTGCCGCTGCAGATTTTCCACCAGCGCCGCTTCGATAGCCGCCCGCTTTTCAAAATCCCGGACAATGGCGGGAATGGTGGGAAGTCCGAGGAGCCGGGCGGCCCGGTAACGGCGCTCGCCTGCCACAATCACGTAGTGCTCCGGCCCCTCGGGGCGAACCACGATGGGCTGGATCATGCCGTGGAGCTTCAGGGAATCGGCGAGCTGCCGGAGGGCCTCTTCATCAAAATGTTTCCGCGGCTGTGCGGGATCGGGATCTACCTGCGTGATGGGCAGATCCCGGACGGCGGAACCGGATACTTCCTCCGGGGCCATATCGGGGAGCAGTGCGCCCAATCCTTTTCCTAAGCGTTGCTTCATGCTTTTTTGCCTCCATTGCGTTCGATAATCTCGTCGGCCAGCGCCAGATAGGCCTGGGCGCCGATGCATCGTGCGTCGTAGAGAATGATGGGTAGCCCAAAACTGGGGGCCTCGCCCAGACGCACGTTGCGGGGGATAATGGTGTCATAGACCTTGCTGCGAAAATACTTGCGCACCTCGTCGGCAACCTGCATGCCCAGATTGGTGCGGCCGTCCAGCATGGTGAGCACCACACCTTCCACAGAAAGATCGGGATTGAGGTGGTTCTTGGCCAGCTGTACGGTATTCATCAGCTGTCCCACGCCTTCAAGAGCGTAATACTCGCACTGAATGGGGACCATCACCCGGTCGGCGGCAGTCAGCGCATTCAGGGTAAGCAATCCCAGCGAAGGGGGGCAGTCGATGAGGATGTAATCATAATAGGGGGCCAGCGGCTTCAAGGCGCTCTTCAAAATATATTCCCGGCTGGCTGCGGAGACCAGTTCCACTTCGGCGCCGGCCAGCTGGATGTTGGAGGGAACCAAAGACAGACCCGCCATGCTGGTGGTTACGATGGCCTTGTCGATAGGCACGCTGTTGATGAGCACATCGTAGGTGGAGGCGGGCACATGGGTCTTATCCACGCCGAGTCCGCTGGATGCATTGCCCTGGGGATCGAGGTCCACACAAAGTACGCGAAGGCCGCGATAGGCCAGGGAAGCCGCCACATTGATGGTGGTGGTGGTTTTGCCCACGCCGCCCTTCTGGTTGGCAATGGCGATTATTTTACCCAAATCAGATCACATCCTTTGATTGCTTTTATCATTATACCGTATAGTGGGGGTGATCCACAATGAAAAAAGCCAAGGAACGCATCCTTGGCCAAGAAAAATCTTCGTTAGATGGGGATCCCTTCGAGCCGTAAGAGGAATTTTTTGCGGTCAAGGCCGCCGCCATAGCCGCCCAGTGCGCCGTTGTGGTTGATCACCCGGTGACAGGGAACAATAATGGGAATGGGATTCCTGCCATTGGCGGCGCCCACCGCCCGGAACCCCTGGGGGGAGCCCACGCGCTGGGCCAGCTTGCGGTAGGAAATGGTATGGCCGTAGGGAATAAGGGTAAGCTCACGCCATACGCTGGTCTGAAAGGGCGTACCCACCATGTGCAGAGGCAGTTCAAACACCCGGCGGCTTCGGTTGAAATACTCGAAGAGCTGGGATTCGGCATGGAAGGGGTCGCCCTCTCCATCCACGGCAAGCTTGCCCCGCTCTATCAGCTTTTGCACCGGTTCCATGGAAAAATCCAGCCCCACAATGCCCTTTTCCGAGGACAACAGAAGAAGCGGACCGATAGGGGAAGGAATCCATTGCTGCACCACATGAAGTTTGGCCATAGCAGCCTCCTTCGAATTGATGGTTTTAGTATAGCATGGACCTGGAAGAAGCGCCAGCCATGTTGACAAGCTTTCTAACCGCAAGGTATAATACATTCGTTCGTATAAAGGCAGAAAAACGCCGTGTCTGAAGGCTTTTGAGACCTTTGACCGGCCCCAAATACAGCGGAGGCTTCCGCTGATTTTTCATGAAGGAGCAGCAAGTTATGACAGCCAAAGAATTGCGTGAAAAGTTTATCCAGTTCTTTCAGGAGAAGGGACATGCCGTCATTAAAAGCGCTTCCCTGATTCCGGAGAACGATCCCACGGTGCTGTTCACCACGGCGGGCATGCATCCGCTGGTACCCTATCTGATGGGGGAGAAGCATCCCATGGGTACCCGGCTCACCGATGCTCAGAAATGCCTCCGCACCGGCGATATCGACGAAGTGGGCGACGATGCCCACCTGACCTTCTTTGAAATGCTGGGCAACTGGTCCCTGGGCGATTATTTCAAGAAGGAAGCCATTGCCAACAGTTACGAGTTCCTGACCTCTCCAAAATGGCTGGGGCTGGACCCGGATCGGCTGGCTTTTTCGGTTTTTGCCGGGGATGAGCACGCGCCAAGGGATATGGAGTCCTATGAGCTTTGGCGGAGCATGGGCGTGCCGGAAGAAAAGATCTTTTTCTTGCCCCGGGAGAACAACTGGTGGGGCCCGGCGGGCATCACCGGTCCCTGCGGTCCGGATACCGAGATGTTCATTGACACGGGTAAGGAGAAATGCTGCCCCGAGTGTTCGCCCGCCTGCGACTGCGGTAAGTATTTGGAGATTTGGAACGACGTGTTCATGGAATACAACAAGACGGCTGAGGGCGACTATGAGCCGCTGGAGCAAAAGAATGTGGACACGGGCATGGGGCTTGAACGCACCATCTGCATTCTCCAGGGCAAATCCTCCGTGTACGACACCGATCTGTTTTTGCCCCTGCTGGAAAAGATTGAAGCGCTGAGCGGTAAACGCTATGGCGAGACGGAGGAGATCACCCGGGCCATGCGCATTGTGGCGGATCATATCCGAAGCGCCGTCTTTCTCTTAGGAGACGACCGGGCAGTCACCCCATCCAATGTGGATCAGGGCTATGTGCTGCGGAGGCTGATCCGCCGGGCGATCCGCTTCGGCATGCAGCTGGGCATGGCGGAAGGCTTCACACCGGAGGTGGCGGAAGTGGTGGTGAGTCAGTACCAAGACGCCTATGATGAGTTGACGCGGCACCGTGATTTTATCATGGATGAGCTGAAAAAGGAGGAGGGCCGCTTTCAGCGCACCCTGCGTCAGGGCCTTCGTGAGTTTGAAAAGGTGGTGGGCCGTCTCAAGGACGGCAAAGAAATCGACGGTATCTCCGCTTTCCACCTGTACGATACCTTTGGCTTCCCCATTGAAATGACGGTGGAGCTGGCCAAGGAGAAGGGGCTCACCGTGGATGTGGAGGGTTTTGAGGAAGCATTCAAGGAGCATCAGAAGAAGTCGCAGGCTGGGGCGGAACAGCGCTTCAAGGGCGGATTGGCCGATCAGACCGAGGAGACGGCCCGTCTGCACACGGCTACCCATTTGCTGCACGCTGCCCTGCGCCATTACCTTGGCGATGAAGTGGCCCAAAAGGGCAGCAATATCACCGCTGAGCGCCTGCGCTTTGACTTCTCCTTCGGCCGCAAGGTCACCAAGGAGGAACTGGGTCAGGTGGAGGCCTGGGTGAACGAGGCGATCGCTGCCGATGTGCCGGTCACCATGGAGGAGATGGATCTGGAGGCGGCCAAGGCCTCCGGCGCCATTGGCCTGTTTGAATCCAAATACGGCGAGAAGGTGAAGGTGTACACCATCGGCGGCTACTCTAAGGAGATCTGCGGCGGCCCCCATGCCGCCCACACCGGCGAGCTCAAACACTTCAAGATCAAGAAGGAGGAGAGTTCTTCGGCGGGCGTAAGACGGATCAAGGCCGTTCTAAATGATGGTTGAACGGCGCAGGAACGACTATAAATAACCATTGGAGGGATTTTCTGTGAAATATTGCATTGGCGTTGATATGGGCGGCACGACGACGAAGATCGGCCTGTTCTCATCGGAGGGCAAGCTGATGGACAAAAAAGAAATCCCGACCCGCGTCGCGATGGGGCGCAAAAGCGTTTTTCAGGATATCGCGGCGTGCATCCGAACGCTTACCCAAGATCATGGAGCCGCGCTTTCGGACTGCAGCGTGGGCATGGGCGTTCCCGGCCCTATCGACGAGACGGGCTATGCCGATGTGATGGTCAATTTGGATATGTATGACTTCTATCCGGGAAAGGAACTTTCCGAGCTTTTGGAAGGTATCCCGGTAAAAGCGGCCAACGATGCGAATGTGGCTGCGCTGGGCGAGATGTGGCAGGGCGGCGGCAGGGGATACAAAAGCCTGTTGTTTGTCACGCTGGGGACCGGCGTGGGCGGCGGCATCATTTTGAATGAAAAGATTCTGCACGGCGCCCATGGACTGGGCGGCGAGATCGGTCACATCTGGGTCAATCCGGATGAGCCGGAGACCTGCAACTGCGGAGGACACGGCTGTCTCGACCAGATGGCCTCCGCCACCGGGATCGTGCGCAACGCCAAGCGGTTTATGGCGAAGGCCGAAAAGCCCAGTGCGCTTGAAAAGTTTGACAACCTTACCGCCAAGGATGTCTTTGACGCGGCCAAGGCCGGGGACGAGGTTGCGGAAAAGACCGTGGATTACTGCATGGGATTTTTAGGCAAGAACATCGCGGACGTGACCTATGTCATCGATCCGGAAGTGGTCGTGATCGGCGGCGGACTTTCGAAGGCAGGACAGTATCTGCTAGACGTGGTTTACAACCACTACAAGCGGTATCCCAAATTGAAGAAATGCCTGTCCGATTTCCGTCTCGCTCAGCTGGGCGGCGATGCGGGCATGTACGGCGCAGCACGGCTGGCTCTCGAAGAAAAATAATCGTGTGAGATCAAAGCTCCCCCATCCCAATCGACGACCCCCGATGAAGAAAGGAGCCGGAAGACCTATGAAAATCACCTATCAGGAAGTGAACAAGCCTCAAAAGGATGCCGCGGCGCCGGTGCTGCTCAGCGATGAAACCATGAAGGAACGCAAGGAGAAGATTCTTGCGAGGATGCGCCAGCACAACCTGGATCAGCTGGTGATCTATGACGATGTGGAGCATGCCAACAATTTCATGTATCTGACGGGCTTTTTCACCCGCTTTGAAGAGGCGCTTTTGATCCTGAACCAGGATGGTACGGCGGTGCTGGCCCTGGGCAACGAAAACCTGAATAAATGCGGCAAATCCCGGCTGGAAGCGGATCCGGTCCATGTTTCGCTGTTCTCGCTGCCCAATCAGCCGAACCGGAAGGACTGCACCTTGAAGCAGCTTCTGGCGGAAGCGGGCATCGGGGCGGACAAACGGATCGGCATTGTCGGCTGGAAGCTGTTTACCAGCGTGGTGGAGGAAAACAAGCGGATGTTCGATGTTCCCGCCTATATTGTGGAGACCATTCGGGAGATTGCCGGGAATGCCCAGCTTGTCAACGCTACGGCACTGTTCATCGGCGAGGATGGCGCCCGAGTCACCAACAACGCCAACGAAATTGCCCACTATGAATACGGCGCCGCTCTTGCATCCGACTGCATGCTGGATGCCATGGATAAACTGGAGGCGGGTGTCAGCGAGCTGGAGCTGGGCGATGCCCTGGTGCGCAGCGGCCAGCATACCAGCGTGGTCACCATTGCAGCCAGCGGGCCCAGGTTTGTGAAGGCCAACATGTTCCCAACGGACAACAGGGTGAAGGTGGGCGACCCCATTTCGCTTACGGTGGGCTATGCCGGCGGCTCCTCCAGCCGCTCCGGCTATGCGGTGCATACGCAGGAGGAGCTTCCCGCGGGATGTGAGGAATACCTGGACCGGGTAGCCAAACCCTATTTTGGAGCCTATGCCACCTGGCTGGAAAACATCCGGATCGGTATGAAGGGTGATGCGCTGTTCCAGAAAATCGAGGAGGTCCTTCCCCGAAGCGAGTATCACTGGGGCCTTTGTCCCGGCCATCTGGTGGCGGAGGAGGAATGGCTCTGTTCGCCCGTCTATGAAGGGTCTAGCGAGGTTCTGCGCAGCGGCATGATCTTCCAGATTGACATCATTCCCTCCGTTCCCGGCTACGGCGGTGTGTGCGCTGAGAGCACGGTGGTGCTTGCGGATGAGGCTTTGAAGAAGGAGCTGCGGGAGCAGTATCCGGAGCTTTATGGACGGATGCAGGCGCGGGCCGCCTATCTTCGCCAGGAGCTCCATATCAACCTGTCTGAGGACGTTCTGCCCATGTGCAGCACGGTGGGCTATCTCAGGCCCTATCTGTTGAACAAAGGCTGGGCGCTGGCCGTGGCCCAGGACTGAGCACGGTTCCGCGGCCTAATGCAAAAACAAAAGCCCCATCTGTTCCCGAAGGAGCAGGTGGGGCTTTTTGATGGAACGTTAGCTTCTGGTTTTAGTCCGGATATTGAACTTGACCCGGAGCTTTATCTTTTGGGGCCGGCGGTGCCGGGGCTTGTGATCGATGATGATCTGACGGTATCGGGCGGCCACCCGGTCCACAATCTTTTCCCAGGGCTGAACCAAGGTTTTTTGGGCAGTTTGTCCCACCTCCAGAAGCTTGTCCCGATCGGAAAGCGCTTCTACGATGCGCTGGGCAATGGATTCGGGCGTAGCCTCATCGCAGAGGAAGCTGTTGATGTTGTCCAGGGAGGCTTCCGCCGCCGCATTGCTGCCCTTGACCAGCAGGGCGGGACAGGCCATAGCCGCCGCTTCCTTGACCACCAGCGGCGCGTTGTCATAGAGAGAGGGAAAGGTTAGAAGATCGGCGCACTGATAGAGGCCTTTCAACATGTCCCGATCGCGGATGGGCCCGGGCAGGCGCACCGAATCGGCGAGGCCAAGATTTTCAATCAGTTCCCGGTAATGGGCGCGATCCTTGCCTTCGCCCACGGAAAGCATCTGAAAGTCCACGCCCTTCTTTTTGACAATGGCCAGGGCTTCCAACAGCATGGGAATGTTCTTTTGATTGACCTGCTGGCCCACGAACAAAAGCAGAGGTTTGCCAGGAGTAAGCTGAAGCTGAGCCCGCACCCGGGCTTGCAGTTCGGGGCTGGGGAGGTCCACGGCCATGTCCACCCCATTGGGCATGATCTCGATTTCGCCTTTGTAGCCATAGGAGCGGAGGGTTTCCGCCGTGGCCTCATTTACCGACCATACATGGTCGGCCAGTGTAAAGAAACGGACGATGGGCCTTAAAGCCTGACGGGCCAGAAAGGGGCTGCCCACCGCTTCCAGAAAATCGTCATAGAATTTGGAGTGGAATGTGGCCACGATGGGGATATCCCGGCGCTTGGCGAAGCGCAACGCATCCCAGCCTGCCGTGAAGGGCGAATGGGCATGCACCAGCTGGGGATACTGGGCGGTCATGGCTTTGTGATAGCGATAGTCCAGCGCCGATACGCCAAAACGGTAGGGCGGCTTCTTGGGAACCGGCACCGAGGTGAAGCGATACACCGAAAAAGGATCGGTGTCCTCATAACCGGGGCAGCGGGGCGCCGCCACGTAGCAGCTTCCGTGTTTCCGGTTCAGCCAGTAGGCATAGTTTTTTACGCAGGTCACCACGCCGTCGATTACGGGCGAATAGGAGTCGATGTATTCACCGATCTGCATGGGTCAGGTCTCCTTTATAAAAGCCAAGTTACTTATTTTCCAGCATCAGCTTGTATTCCAGGGAATCGATGAGAGCAATCCAGCTGGCCTCCAGGATATTGGTGGAGACGCCCACCGTGCGCCAGGTCCGCTTTCCGTCGGTGGAGGCAATCTGCACCCGCACCCGGGCTGCCGTGGCGCCCTCCGAATTGAGCACCCGCACCTTGTAGTCCGTCAGATGCATGGCTTGGAGGGAGGGGAAAAATACGGACAAAGCGTCCCGCACCGCCAGATCCATGGCGTTTACCGGGCCGTCCCCCTCGGCGGCGGACAGGCGCTCCTTACCGCCCACCATCACTTTGATGACCGCCTTAGCGGAATTTTCGCCCTCGGGCCGCTCGCAGAAGACCGTAAAGTCCAAAATGGAGAAGGCCGGCTTGTACCGTCCAAGACATTTGATCACCATCAGCTCAAAGGAGGCCTCGGCGCCTTCAAACTGATAGCCCTCGAACTCCTTTTGCTTGAGCGCGTCCATGATCTGCTGGGTTTCGGGGCTGTCCTTCCGAAGACGGGGCTCGATCTGATGGAGTTTGGCCACAAGCCCGCTCCTGCCGCCCACCTCGGAAAGCAGGAACCGTCGGCTGTTGCCCACCGCATCGGGATTGAGATGTTCAAAGGTGGCGGGATTTTTCAAAATACCGTCCATATGCATGCCGCCCTTGTGGGCAAAAGCCGAGTTGCCCACATAGGGGGAGCGTTCATTGAAGGTGATGTTGGCCACATTGCTCACTTCCCGGGCCAGATGATAGAGCTGGGGCAGACTCTCCTGTGCCACGCAGGAAAGGCCCATCTTGAAGTGGAGCCCGGCAATGATGGGGATGAGATCGGCGTTTCCGCAGCGTTCACCAAACCCGTTGATGGTGCCCTGCACCATAGCGGCACCGGCCCGAACCGCCAGGAGGCTGGAACCGATGGCCATACCGCAGTCGTTGTGACAGTGAATGCCGATGGGCGTTTTCATCGTCTCCACCATCTTCCGGGTAATTTTTTCTATGTCCGTCAAAAAGGTACCGCCGTTGGTGTCGCAAAGGACCAGCCATGAAGCGCCGCCGGCCTCCGCAGCCCGAAGGGCGGCCAAGGCGTATTCGGGATTGTTTTGATAACCGTCAAAAAAGTGCTCACCATCAAAAACCACTTCCTTGCCCAGCCTCACCAGATAACGAATGGTCTTTTCGATCATGCGCAGGTTTTCCTCGGGAGAAGTCCGCAGAATGGTGGCCACATGGAAATCCCAGCATTTTCCAAATATGGCGCAGCAGGGCGTGTTGGCCCGAAGAAGAGCGGCCACGCCCGGATCCTCATCGGGCTCCATGCCCGGCCGGCAGGTGCTGCCAAAGGCCACGAGCTTGCTGTTTCTTAATGGAATTTCCGAGACACGGCGGAAAAACTCCACGTCCTTTGGATTGGAGCCGGGGTTGCCGCCTTCGACATAGTCGATGCCAAATTCATCCAAAAGCCTGACGATGCGCAGCTTGTCCTCCACGGTGAAGGACACGCCCTCCGACTGGGCTCCATCCCGGAGCGTGGTATCAAAAAGATGGATCTTCTGCATTTATTCCTCCAAAGGATCGGTATGGCTCAGGGCACCGAACTGGTCGAAAGGCCAGACCACCAGCCGGGCCTTGCCCACGATCTGAGACCTGTTCAGTTCTCCCACAATCCTCGAATCGGTGGAATTGGCCCGATTGTCCCCCATCACGAAGATGCAGTCCTGGGAAACGGTTACCGACGCCATGTCCTCATAGGGCCCACACTGGACGTAATCCTCGCTAAGGGGATTGCCGTTGACATACACGGTGCTGTCCCGGACGACCAGGGTGTCACCAGGCAGTCCGATGACCCGCTTCACGTAGTAGCCGCTCTGGCCGGGAAAGCGTACGATGACGATATCCCCGCGGTCGGGCATGCCGCCAAACCAGTAGTCGAACTTGGTGATGAGAACCCGTTCATCGGTGAAAAGCGTGGGCTGCATGGACGGGCCGTCCACCCGGGTGAAGGAGAATATGAAGAAATGGATCACAAGAGCGATACCCACCGCCCAGGCGATGGAAATAAGCCACTCCTTGGCTTCACTCTTCGGGGATTTCTTTTCTTTTTGACTCAACCTAAGACCTTCCTTCCGGCTGGTGTCAGACCGGTTCACCGGCCCGTTCCACCAGGCGTTTGACCCGCTTGGCATAGGCGGGACGCTCCAGCATCACGATTCTGCCGCAGGTGTTGCATTTGATTTTGATGTCGGCGCCCACCCGGATCACTGTCCAAAGGTCGCCGCCGCAGGGATGGGGCTTTTTGGTGCGCACAACATCGCCCAGTTCAATATCCATTGAGGTCATCCTTTCTGCATGGGAATGACCATGGCTGATTCGGCCAGGGGCACGCCATGCTGTGCGAACAGGTTTTTGATCTCCCGGCGGAGTTCCCGCTCCACCACCCAATGCTTGAGGGGGAGCACCTTGCAGATCACCCGGAGGGTGGTGCCGGCGGGAGAAATATCCGTCACGCCGATCACTTCCGGCTTCTCCACCAGAAGCTCATTGTGCTGGGCATATTTTTCCGACCCTTCCTTCATGAGAGAAAGAGCGGCGTTGATGTTGGCTTCATTGCTGACCACCAGGTCCACCACGGCCAGGATGTTGTCCCGGGAATAGTTGATGACCCGGGTGATGCTGCCGTTGGGGATAATGTTAAGTTCTCCGCGAAAACCCTTAATCCTCGTGGTGCGCAGGCCGATATGATCCACCGTACCCACCGCACCATCCAGTTCCACCCAGTCTCCGATGGCAATCTGGTCCTCAAAAATAAGAAAAATGCCGGCAAGAAGATCCTTGAACACGCTTTGGGCACCGATGCCCACGGCGATACCGCCGATGCCGGCCGTAGCCAAAAGGGATTGGGTGGTCACCGTGAGGCCCAGTACATCCAGGATACTGGCCACCGCCAGAAAATAGACGGCTACCCTCCAGATGTTGAGGGTTACCGACAGCAGCGTCTGGTATTTTCGTTCCTCCATGCGGAAGGGGCCCTTGCTGCGATGCACGAAAAACTTCCGGATCAGTTTTTGTCCGATCCAGATGACAACCTTGGCGATCAGAAGGATCACAATGATGCTGAGCACCACGTTGATCACGGTCCCCAGACCCTCGGGCAGGTCCTTGGTCAGAAAATGAAACCAGCTTGTCAAACCCTGTTCCTCCTTTTATGATGCGGTATCAGTATATCAAAAGGCAGGGAGGTTGTAAAACCTATGGGCGCTCCGTGAGGCGCAGCATAGCCAAAGCCAGAATATCCGTCAGGAAGGCCAGGTGGGACAGCTCAGTGTATTCATCCTTCTGATGCGTGACGTTTTCCTGCTCGGGCAGCAGAGCGCCGAAGGCCACGGCGTTTTGAATGTGCCGGGCATAGGTGCCGCCGCCGATGGCGAGGGGTCTTTCCGCCCGGCCGGTCTTCTCTTTGAATACGGCAAGCAGCGTGGAGACAAGCTCATTATCCTCCGGCACGTACAGCGGCGCTGTGCGGGAGAGAGGTTCCAGCGTAAATCCCATGGGCTGAAGGACGGAGATCATTCCTGAGGCTACATCCTCATAGGTGTAGGTGACGGGGTAGCGAATATCCACGTCCCCGGTGATCACCTGCCCGTCAAAGCCGAGGAGGCCAAGGTTGGCGGTGAGGGCGCCGGAAGGTTCGTCCCGGAAGGGAATATTGAGCCTCGCCCCATCGTGGGGCGCGTCGAAGCACCGGGCCAGCGCCCAAAGATCTGCTGCGGCCGGGTCATCGGTTGCTTCCTTAAGCGCCTTTGCCAACGCGATGGCGGCATTGGCGCCCAGCTCGGGACTGCTGCCGTGGGCGGAGCGCCCATAAACGGCGGCCCGTAGGATTCCGTTCTTTTCCGCGAGCTCGTGGGTATAGGGATGGGGCAGAGCCTCCAGGACCCGTGCCAGCACGGCCCGGCCACAGACAATCTCACAGGAGGCCGTGTCCGGCACCACGTTGGGGCGCACACCGGAGCGAAAGGACCGGAGCGTGGAACTGGTCCGGGCCTTCCTCAGCCGAAGATGGGTGATGCCCTTTTCCGCGTTGACCACCGGAAAGAGGGCGTCCGGGGAAAAGCTCATATCCGGCAGGGGGCAGTGCTCCCGATAGTAAGCCATGTCCCCCGATCCGGTTTCTTCATCGGTGCCAAAAATGAGGCGGATCTCCTTTTTGGGCTGAAACCCCGCGTCCCTTAGCACGGCCAGAGCATAGAGGGAGGCAATCGCCGGCCCCTTGTCGTCCGCCGTACCCCGGCCGACCATGCGGCCGTCCACAATTTCACCGGCGAAGGGCGGACAGCGCCAGCCATCCTCCGCCGGCACCACATCCAAATGGGTGAGCACGCCCAAGCTGCGCGTGCCCTCGCCATAGATCACCTCGCCGCAGTAACCGTCGATGCTGCGGGCTGTAAAACCAAGCTCCGCGGCAATAAGCAGCATCTCATTAAGACAGCGCCGCGATTCAAAACCGAAGGGGGCGCCCGGGCTGGGTTTGGACTTCACCGACGGGATTCGGACCAGCCGCTGCAGATCGCGCACCAGACCGGCCAATCTTTTTTCAACAAACCCTTCAAACATGCCGTTCCTCCTTTATGAAAATGGCGCATAATCGTAAGGATTATACGCCCTCGTTTCCACGACTTCATGATACACTTCTTTCGCCCATCGGGCAAGAGGCAAAGGGATTTCAAAAAGCATGTCGAAATATTGATGGTTAGGAGGTGAGCAGGTTGGACGAGGCCAATCATCACAGGGGACATCGACAGCGGGTGAAGGACCGTTATCTCCGGGAGGGGCTGGATCATTTCAAGGATCATGAGCTTCTGGAATTTCTGCTGTTCTACTGCGTTCCGCAAAAGGATACCAAGGGCATGGCCTACAAACTGCTCGATACCTTCGGCTCTTTGCACGGCGTACTGGAAGCGCCGCCGGAAATCCTGATGGAGAAGGGCGGCCTTACACAGAATATGGCCATCTTTTTAAGCGCTCTGCCGGCGATGGGCAGACGATACATGGAAAGCCGCTGGGGCGACAGACCGCGCCTGGACAGTTATCATAAGGCCGGTCAGTTTGCGGTGACGCTGATGATGGGCAGGCCTTACGAAGTTTTCTATGTGGTCTGCCTGGATGCGCAGAACCGCCTCATACATGCCGATCTCATCCATAAGGGCACGGTGGACCAATCGCCGGTTTATCCAAGAACGGTGGTGGAGGCGGCATTGAGTCACCATGCGGTCAGCGTGATTCTGGCCCACAACCATCCCGGAGGAACACTCAATCCCTCCGTAGCCGACGTGCATGTGACCGATGTGATCCGCCGGGCCCTCAAGCCCATCTCCATCAATGTGCTGGATCATATCGTGGTGGCGGGCGATCAGTTTTTTAGCTTTGCCAAAGAGCACCTTTTGGAGGATAATATAGTCTCGGAACCGGTTCCGGAATATTACAAAGGATAATGGAAGTGACTGAATGATTCGTGGACTGATAAAACTTATTTTAAGCTTGGCAAGCATTGTGGTGGTGGCCGAATGCGTGATTCAGGTACTGATTTTGATCGATTACACGGGGGACAAGGCGGAGAAGGCGGAGATAGCCTGGGTGCTGGGCGCGGCTTTGGACGATGAAGGTAAGGTGGAGGGCAGCCTCAAAACCCGGCTGGATAAGGCCGTGGAGCTCTACAAATACGGCTATGCGCCCCGGCTCATCGTCAGCGGCGGACGGCAGGTGGGCCAACTCATTTCAGAAGCTCAGGCAATGAAGACCTATCTTGTTCAAAACGGGGTGCCGGAGGACGCCATCATCACCGAGGAAACCGCTCTCAATACCTGGGAGAATCTTGAACGGTGCGGAGCCATCACCAAGGATCAGGGCTATGGCTCGGTGCTGGTGGTGACCAGCGATTTTCATGTCGCCCGCACGAAATGGATGCTGAAGGATCAGGGGTACGAAAATATGCTGGTGGTGGCGGCGGAGTCGCCCAAGAATTGGGCCACCAAGATTGCCAATCATCTTCAGGAATCGGTGTCCGTGGTTAAATATGGCTACAATAAGCTGAAGGGCAGCCTGTAAAAGAAAAAACACCCAAAAGGGTGTTTTTTATTGATTTTTACCCAGCCGAAGGTCCCGGCCCTCGAAGCGGATCACATGGGCTGCCTCGAGATTGATGAGGCGGGAGGCAAGCCGCTCACCGTAGTGGCGCTTGATCTGGGAGGGAGCCAGATTGGTGGCAACCAAAGTGTGCCGGCCCCGCTGAATGCGCTCGTTTAAGAGATTGAACAGATATTCCACGGTGATGTTGTTCATCATGGGCTCGGTCCCCAGATCGTCAAGGGCGAGAAGCTCCGTCTCCACAAGAGGCGTCAAGGAGACGTTCTCTCCCCGGTGACGGCTGCGAAACAGCTCGAACAGGTTGAAAGCGGTGATTTTCATGGCGGAGTGCCCCTCATCCAGCACCCTTTTAACGATGCAGGAGAGAAGATAACTTTTACCCACCCCGGTGGGTCCGAAAAAGAGCAGATTCTTTTTTTCCGTGTGGGGGAAGTTTTCAGCATAGCTGTAGCACAGCTCATGGACCTTCGTCATATAAGGCCAAAGCTCCTCGTCGTACACATGCAGATCGAAGGATTCAAAATTTTGGTGGAGGGGATCGATGAGATTGGATTGAGCGTAAGCGTCCATGAGCAGCGTTTTGCGCACGCAGCTGCAAAGCCGCTTTTCCTTCCGGCCCACATAACCCGTGTCCCGGCACAGGGGACAGCGGTGAACCGGCTCCAGGTAGTCCTCGGGATAACCATGGGCCGTCAAAAGGCGGTGGATTTCCTCGATCATCCGATCCGCTTCCTCGCCGTAGGCCTTGGCCTTTTCCGGATCGAGAAGGGCGGCGCGGACCCGGGACAGCTGGGCCTTTTGCCGGGCGTTCTCCAATTCACCAAAGCCGGGAAGCGATCTTTGCAGCTCGGCTTTTTTGGTCTCGATGGCCCGCTGCTGTTCGTCGCGGTACTGCGTATATTCCATTAGGATATCGGAAAGATTGGCCATCATCAACCCTCTTTATAATTTGGTGTAGAGTTCATCCAGCTTGCTGTCGTCCCCGTCCTCCCGGGAAATAAAATCCTGCGGGCGCGGGGAGCGAATGGACAGCTGTTCGTGACTGTCGTGCTCCTGTCGGGCGGCCTCCACGGAGGTGATATTGTGTTCCCGCCACCCCTGGAGAATCTTGCTCATAAAGGGCCAGGGATTTTTGGCGCCCTGGGCGTATTCCGCCGCAAGAGCCAGCATCTCCTGGGAGAAGCCCCATTCCTTCTTCCAAAGGTTAAAACGGTTCCGATCATTTTGCGTGGGCCGGCGCACGAGGCCAAGGGCCTTCAGGACCTCCGCCACGCCCGCTTCATCCTCGATCCTTACCGTCAAATGCCGCTCAATCTCCTCGGGGCGCACGAGGCCTGCCTCCGACCATTCGGCAAGGAGGGACTCCATATCCTCGAAACGGTGGCGCCCCTGCCGGTTGCATTCCCGGGCGGCCAGCACAAGAACTTGAGGGTCCGCCTTGCCGGCTTGCCAGCTTTTGAAGTGCTCCAGCTGACGGCGGGTGGGATCGGTGCGGGTGCTGCCCAGCTCCAATAAAAGCCTTTTGGCCTCATCATAGGCCCGGTGGCCTTCACTATTTTGAATGGCCTCGGCGCTGATCAATCCTTCGTCCCTGTAGTCGGCAAGTATCCTGTCCAGATAGCCAAAGCTGGGATTGCGGGATTTGGTGGATTCGGCACAGGCCGCCAAAACGGCCTCCGCCGTGAACCCCCAAGCCATCCACTTCTGATAAAGTTTTTCCTCGTCTTTGGTGGGCAGGCGGTAGAGGCCAAGATGCTTCAAAATCCGGGAAATATCGCTTCGAAGAAGCGCCTGCTGCTCCAGGTAATTCCACGCCGCCTCCGCCGTGTTGATGCCATCCTTGGCCCAGCCCAGGCACACCTTATCGATATACTTGATGGACACGTCCTGCCCATTTTTGGCGGTATCGATACTGTATTTGACGGCGAGAAGAGCCACTTCCTGGGGCAGTTTGTAATCCTCCAGCCATCCGATAGCCGTTTGAAGATCCTGAGGCACCAATAGACGGCTGCCAAAAAGGGCCTGCAGACTCTGCGTGTAGGACCGATAGCGGGAGAAGATTTCCGGCTCCGGCGCCCTGTCCTGGAACATGACGCCCTTTACATTGCAGTATTGCACGGTAAAGGGATCGTCCAGCACGATCAGGACCACACCCTGCTGCTGCCAGTAATAAAACGCATCCCTCACCGCCTGGGGCTCCATCCGAAGGGCCCGGGCCATGGCGGCAAGATCGCTGTGCCCCCCGCCGTAATAGCACATCTTAAGACCATAAAGGTAGACTTTCACGTATTCGCCCGGCGCCTGCAGCATGAATTCCTCGATAAAAAGATTTTCCACCGGGGTGATATCCAGCATATGATTTTCCTTGGAAAAGCTGCAAATTGCACTCAAGCCTTCTACCTTCTTTCATGATGGTACAAACTATTATAGCGGATTTCCGTCCGTTGGGGAAGGGCAAAATCATCCATACTATTTGGAGAGGCAAGGGAATAATTTAGTTAAAAAGGGATGGTGAACAACCGGAAAGGGGCGGCAGTGAAAGGATTAAAAGAAATGAACCGCCGGCGCTGGAGCTATCTGGCCCTGGCAATTGCAGCACTGATTTTAATAGGCGTATGTTTCTGGCCGGGGGCGAAACCCGCGCCCAATGTGGACAAAGCTTCAAAGGATCTGTCAAATTATGAGCTTTCCCTGAGCCTAGATACGGTCACCCAGACTCTCAGTGGACGGCTCAGGCTGGACTACGTGAACGGCGCCATGGCCCAGATGGACACCCTCTACTTCCATTTATATCCCAATGCCTTTGCCAAAGCGGAGACGGCGCCCTTTCCGGAAAATGAGTGGTCCCTTGCCTATCCCAAGGGTTTCTCGCCCGGCGGCATTAAGATCAGCCGCGTCACCGCCGGCGGCCAGCCGGTGGTCTATGCCGTGGAAGGGGAGATAAACACCAACCTCAAGGTGGTGCTGCCCGCCGTCCTGACCCATGGGGAACGCATCACGCTGGAGATGGACTACATCGTTCAGCTTCCCCACTGCGAGGGCCGATTCGGCTACGGAACGGACACCTATAACCTGGCAAACTGCTATCCCATCGCCTGCGTATACGATGAAAACGGGTGGAACCGGGACCCCTATACCGCAGTGGGCGATCCTTTTTACAGCGATATGGCCAACTACCGCGTGATCTTCTCCGCGCCGGAGAGCATGGTGGTGGCGGCAACCGGCGATCTTACCAAGGAGGAGAGCCGCCAGGGCGTAACCATCCGCACCTATGAGGCCAAAGCAGTGCGGGATTATGCCATTGTGGGCAGCGAAAAGTTCCAGCGCCTGGAGCGAAGGGTAGGGAAAACCACCGTCTACGCCTATGGGTTCACCGGTGAAAATCTGGAGAGGGCGCTGGACGCCGGCGCCGCCGCCCTTCGAATTTACAACCGTCTTTTTGCCACCTATCCATACCGCCAACTCAGCGTGGTGGAAGCCAATTTCTATATCGGCGGCATGGAGTTTCCCAACCTGGTGATGATCGATACCAGCCTGTACGGCCCGGGGAACGAGGATTGGCTGGAGATGGTGGTGGCCCATGAGGTTGCTCATCAGTGGTGGTATCAGCTGGTGGGCAACAATGAGGTGAAGGAGCCCTGGCTGGACGAGGCATTGACGCAGGCCTCCACCGTGCTGTACTTTGGCGAACGGTACGGCAAGGCCAGGGAGGAGGTGGCTTATGATGCTTATCTAAGAAGCAGCTTTGAACGCATCAAGCTTGGCAAAAACTTTTTCCCCAGCGGGTCTCAGGTGGTGGACCGCCCCATCACCGAGTTCCAAAATTCTGCCGAGTATGACAGCATCGTCTATGGCAAGGGCGGCATGATGGTGCTGGATCTTCGGGATCAGATGGGTGAGAAAAAATTCTATCGGTTCCTCGGCAGCTATTTCGATCAAAATGTATTTGGAAACGCCACGGAAGCCGATTTTGTTGCCGCAGCCCGGGAAGCAACCGGACAGAACTGGGATCCAGTCATTCAGGATTGGCTGAAAAATGATTTGGAGTAATGTAAACTGTACGATCGCATATTGGTTGACAATAGAGCCGCCTTCCTTTATAGTATGAAAAGGGAGGCGAATACGAATGAAGAAGACCAGACTGCCGGTACGGGATATGACGATGGTCGCCCTTTTCGCGGCGCTGATCGCCATCATGGCCCAGATATCCATACCCACACCCTTTGGCATACCCTTTACCATGCAGGTTTTTGCGGTGCTCCTCACCGCGGGCATTTTGGGAAGCAGACTGTCCCTGTGGACGCTGGCCGTGTATGTGCTTCTCGGCGCGGTTGGACTGCCCGTATTCTCCCAGGGGAATGCGGGGCTTCGAGCCTTGGTGGGGCCTACGGGCGGTTTTATTGTGGGATTCTTTTTAGCGGCGTTTCTGGTGGGCTGGATGAGCCGCCGTTTTGAAGAGAAAGGCACGACACCCTTCAAACGCTATGCTGCGCTGCTCGTTCCCATGATCCTGGGCATTTTGGTTATCCATATTTTCGGCGTTGTTCAATATTCGCTGGTGATGTCCAGACCCTTGGGGGAGGCTTTCGGCGTGGTGAGCGCCGCCTTTTTGCCCCTTGATCTGGTGAAGGCGGCGCTGGCCGCCTGGTTTGCTCAGCTGATCCGTAGGAGGCTGCCCCATTAAACCTTTGATGAACCTGGACCGGCCCCAAATGCCGGTCCTTTTTTGCGTCATAATTGGAGGAGGACAGGCATAGTTTAAAATGTTCTGGGGCTGTCCATAATGAAAAAAGTCCAGAAATTTGACTTTTCGCAACAATTTCGTTATAATACTGAGATGATTATGTAACCTGGATGCTCAGCATCCTGAAAAGGAGGAATTGCCTTGCTGCCCATACGGGGCGATAAGAAATATGTCCCCAACGCGTCCGGCGGTATCCGCACGCGAAGTTCCGGTCTTTTCATGGGACCGGGCCGGGGACCCGAACTGCCCAAGGCCGAGGAGCCGAAGGTGGAGGAGCCCAAGAAAAAACGAAAAATCAAGCGTCCGTTTATCTATGTGCTGGTGTGCATTCTTGCACTCACCCTAGGCTTTACGGGCTTTAAGCTGCTGTACGATCCCCACATGACCGCCTATCAGGTGCTGCTGGATGGGTTTGAGATCGGCGTGGTGGCCGACGCCTCTCAGCTGCCCGAGCTGTTTGGGACGCTGCAGGACGAGAAGGAGCAGGATATCGGCGTGCCCTTGGTCCGCGATCAGGAACTGACCATTGAGCCGGTGAAGGTCATGGCGGAAAACGTGGCGAGTGAGGACCAGATTGAGTCCAATCTGTCCCGCTACCTCACCGATACGGTGGAGGCGGAAGGCGTTTACGTGAACGGTCAGCTGGCCGTGGTAACCCAGACGGAAGAGGATGCTCAATGGGTGCTGGAACAGGCGCTGGAGCCCTACGAACAAATCAAGACGGAAAAGGATGTCAAGGATATCAAATTCCTGGAGAACGTGGAAACCAAGCCTGTGGAGGTCTCCTACGAACGTGTCCAGGCAAAGGAGGAGGCTTACACCACCCTCACCGTTGGCTCCAATGAGCACCAGGAATACACTGTCAAAAAGGGCGACACCCTTTGGAGTATTGCGCAGAACAACGATATTCGCATCAGCGATATTCGAAAGGCCAACCCCGAAGTTTCCGCCACGGACGTGATTAACGTGGGACAGAAACTGGATCTGACGGTGACCCAGAACCTGGTCAATGTGCAGTATGTGGAAACCCTCACCCGGGAAGAGGAGCTCAAATATGAGACCGAGGTCCAGCAGGATGACACCATGTACAACACCCAAAAGAAGGTCATCCAGGAGGGCAAGATCGGAAAGCGCCAAGTGGTGACGGAAGTGACCAAGGTCAACGGCGTGGAAGTGAGCAACAAGGTGGTTCAGGAAACGGTGCTGGAGCCCGCGGTGAACGAGATCATCGCGAAAGGAACCAAGGAGCCGCCCAAGGATACGCCTGCGTCCAGCGGCGGCGGCGGAACGTCCGCCTCTGGCTTTGGCTGGCCCACCTCCGGTCCGCTGACCAGCGGCTACGGCACACGCTGGGGCCGGCTGCACGCCGGCATCGATATCGCGGTGGCCACCGGCACCCCCGTATACGCATCCAAGAGCGGTACGGTGATCGCCTCCGGCTGGTATTCGGGCTACGGCAAGCTGGTTAAAGTGGACCATGGCAACGGCCAGGTCACCTATTACGCTCACAACAGCAAGCTTTTGGTGAACACGGGAACCAAGGTGAGCAAGGGCCAGCTCCTGTGTCTGTCCGGCAACACGGGAAACAGTACAGGTCCCCACTGCCATTTCGAGATCCGTATCAATGGCTCGCCGGTAAATCCCATGAAGTATCTGCCTTAAATTTAAAAGCTCCAAAGCTGTGCCGCTTTGGAGCTTTTTGTATGGGTTCAACATCAAAAATGGCATAAAACGGTGCTTTGTCCAGGTGAAAGCGCTTGATTCGGCCAGTTGACGGTGTTAAAATGGAACCAGATTGAAAATGGGGGTGATGGGCGTGGACGATCCTGGCAGTCGAAGAACAGAGAAGCGATCTCGCGCCGGTCACCCCACGGGTCTTGCTTTTGCCTGATCCATGGGCTTTTGTCCGTGCGCAAACCTCGGAATGCCTATGCTTTTTCGAGGATTTTGTGGAAGAAGGTGAAAGCGATGGTTCGGATCACGAAAACGGTGGACAGGAAACTGGTGGACGTGGAGGAGTTTGAGCCGGGTATCTGGGCTCATTTGACGGCGCCCACGGCTCGGGAGCTGGAGGAAGTCAGCTCGCTGCTCAACTTGGATATGGACCTGGTCAAGGCCGCGCTGGACGAAGAGGAACGGGCCCGCGTGGAGGTGGACGGCGATCACACACTGATCATCGTGGATATTCCCATTGTGGAAAAGGGCAGCAAAACCAGCATGTACACCACGCTGCCCCTTGGCATCGTGCTGACGGAGGACTGCATCTGCACCGTGTGTCTGAAGGAGACGCCCCTTATCAATGATTTTTTCAGCGGCCGGGTGCGCAACTTTTACACCACCAAGCGTACGCGGTTCATTTTGCAGCTGCTCTACAACAACGCCACCAAATTCTTGGCGTACCTTCGACAAATTGATAAGGCGTCCACCCGAGTGGAGGAAGAGCTCCATAAATCCATGAAGAACAAGGAACTCATCGAGATGCTGCGCTTGGAAAAGAGCTTGGTGTTCTTTTCCACGTCTCTTAAGGGCAATGAACTGGTTCTGGAGAAACTGTTTCGTATGGATTATATCGAAAAGTATCCCGAGGACACCGATCTGCTGGAGGATGCCATCATTGAAAATAAACAGGCCATTGAGATGTGTACCATCTACCGGGACATTCTCTCCGGTACGATGGATGCTTTTGCGTCGGTGATTTCCAACAACCTCAATATCGTGATGAAGTTTCTGGCGGCGGTGACCATTCTTTTGGCGCTTCCCACGGTGGTCAGCGGACTTTGGGGCATGAATTTTGATGTGATACCGCTCTCGAACAATCCCATGGGTTTTTGGATGGTTACCGGCGGCGTGGCTGTGATCGTGGGCGTGGTAGCCCTCATCATGGTCAAAAAGAATATGTTTTAGTCATCAAAGGAGATGAGGGCCATGGCACTGCTGAGATTTCAGTGTGAGGATTGCGGCAAGAAGTTTGAGGAATTGGTGATGGGCAGCAAGACCGTGAAATGCCCGGACTGCCAGAGCGCCCGGGTGAAACGGGCCTATGAGGGCAAGTGCTACTTCGGTTCCTCCGGCGCCGCCGGAACGGGCGGCTGCAGCGGTTCCTGTGCGACCTGCGCCGGCTGTCACCACTAGGGCTAGGCAAACGGGCGCAAGTGTGCTATAATCGAAAAGATTGTACAAAAGTTTTCCACAAGGATTAACCGCGGGAGGTGATCCCGGCTTAGGCCGGGCTTAGTTTGGAAAAGATCTTAATTCGCGGGGGGATTCCCCTGAAGGGTAAGGTGCGGGTCAGCGGCGCCAAGAATGCGGCGGTGGCCATCATGCCCGCCGCCATCCTGAGCGGCGGCGTATGCACCATCGATAATCTGCCCTATATCAATGATACCATCATCATTGCCGACATCTTGAAGAGCATGGGCGCGGATGTGGAGTTTGGCAAGGACGGCCGTGCGGTGATTGACGCCGCGGGTATCCATGACTATTCCCCAAATCCTGAGCATGTGCAGAAGATGCGGGCGTCCTACTACCTTTTGGGCGCGCTGCTGGGCCGGTTCGGCCGGGCGGAAGTGGCGCTTCCCGGCGGATGCAACATCGGCGCACGGCCCATCGACCAGCACCTTAAAGGGCTCACCGCTCTTGGGGCCAAGATTGAAGTGGAACACGGCATGCTCATCGGCCGGGCCGATAAACTGGTGGGCACGGAAGTCTATTTGGATGTGGTGAGCGTGGGCGCCACCATCAACATCATGCTGGCGGCGGTGTACGCCGAAGGCGTGACAACCATTGTCAATGCGGCCAAGGAGCCCCACGTGGTGGATTTGGCCAGTTTTCTCAACAATATGGGCGCCAAGATCAAGGGCGCGGGCACCGATACCATCCGGGTGACCGGCGTGCCGAGGCTTAAGGGATGCAGTTATAGCATCATTCCGGACCAGATCGAGGCAGGGACCTGGATGATTGCGGCGGCGGCTACCGGCGGGGACGTGGTGGTGGAAAACATCATTCCCGTGCATATGGAGGCTGTGGTGGCAAAACTCCTCGAGATGGGCGTCAAGGTGGATGAAGGGGAGGATTCCCTGCGGGTGTACTGCGTGGGCCGTCCCCGGGCCATCAACATCAAGACGCTGCCCTATCCCGGATTTCCCACGGACCTGCAGCAGCCCATGACGGTGCTGCTCTCCACGGCAGCCGGTGTGTCGGTGATCACAGAGAACATCTTTGAATCCCGCTATAAACACATCAATGAGATCCGGCGCATGGGCGCCAGCATCAAGGTGGAGGACCGGGTTGCCATCGTGGAAGGCGTGGATCAGCTCACGGCGGCGCCGGTGACGGCGACGGATCTTCGGGCCGGTGCGGCGTTGGTGGTGGCGGGCCTCATGGCCAAGGGCGTTACGGAGATTGGCAACGTCAAATACATTGATCGGGGCTATGAGGATATGGTGGGCAAGCTCATCGGGCTCGGCGCCGACGTGAAGCGGGTCAAGGGATGAAACGCATGAGAAATGACAAAAGGATGGTTAGCCATCCTTTTTGTGTTTTTATGGCGCTGGGGCTGTTGCTGCTGAGCGGATGCGCCAAGGACGCGGCGGTTCAAAGGGACGCTTTTGCCATGGATACCTTTGTGACGGTGACCGCCTATGGCGTTGGCGGGGAGGACGTGGAGGGTGCGCTGGAGCTGCTGGAGGAACTGGATCGCCTATGGGATGTCCATAGCAAAGAGAGCGAGGTTTCCGCCGTCAACCGACATCAGCCGGTGCAGATTTCCCAGCGCACGGAAGAGCTGCTCCAAAAGGCGCTGGAGGTGGGAGAGGCTTCCGGCGGCTTCAATGTGAGGGTCCGCCCTCTGGTGCGGGCGTGGGGCGAATTCAAAACGGGTTCGGCTGTTCCCGGCGAAAGGGAAATTGAGGAAGCCAGAGCCTATCTGTCGGCCGAGTTCAAGGTGGCCGGGGGAAGGGCGTTTTTGGCGGAGGGTGAAATCGATCTTGGCGGCATCGCCAAGGGCGCGGCGGTCAGCGAGATGCTGGAGGACCTCCGCGGCCGGGGCGCCAAGGCCGCGGTGGTGGACCTTGGCGGCAACGTGGGCGTGATGGGTGAGAAAAAGGACGGCTTCCGCATTGGCCTGCAGGATCCCCTGGGGGAAACGGGGGAGATTCTCGGCGTATTGCGGCTGACCGACGGCGAGGTTGTGGCCACTTCCGGAGGTTATCAACGCTATTTTGAGGCGGATGGGGTGCGGTATCATCACGTGCTGGATCCCAATACGGGCTATCCGGCAAAGAGCGGTCTGGCTTCGGTGAGCGTGGTCGCGGCGGACGGCGCTCTGGCCGACGGGCTGTCCACGGCCTGTTTTGTGGAAGGACTGGAGGCCGGCAAAAGCCTGCTGGAGCACTTTGGCGCGGAAGGTGTTTTTGTGATGGATGACGGGACCGTCGAGTTGACCGCCGGTTTGACGGATCGATTTGAGGAAGCGCCATGAAAAAAAAGGGGGATCTTTGGCTCATTGGCGGACTGGTGCTGCTCATAGGGATCGCCTTCATTTTTTGGGCCCTGAGCCGAGGCGGAGAGGGCACGATGCTGGTAGTTTTGCAGGATGGCCGGGAAATCTGCCGAATGGATCTGGCACGGGTGGAGACGCCCTATCAAATGACACTTTTGGAGGAACCCGAAAAATTGGTTCTTGAAATTGAGCGGGGCCGGGCCCGGGTGGTGGAAGCGGCTTGCCCGGATAAGCTGTGTGAAAGAACGGGCTGGCTGGAAAAACCTATGGATCAGGCGGTGTGTCTGCCCCAGCGGGTGATTGTGCGCATCGAAGGCGGCCGGCTGGATGGGGTGGCGCAATGACGACGCGGGACTGGATCCGAATGGCCCTGTATCTGGCGGTGGCCCTGGTGCTTTCCTATGTGGAGAGTCTGTTCCCGCTGCCGTTGGGCGTGCCGGGAATCAAGCTGGGCCTGGCCAACATCGTGACCGTGGTGGCGCTGGTGACCCTGGGATGGAAAAAGACCTTTTGGATCACCCTGCTGCGCTGCCTGTTGACGGCGATATTCGGAGTCTTTTCCACCCTTTTGTTCAGTTTGGCCGGAGGCCTTTTGAGCCTCGCAGTCATGGCGCTATTGCTGGGCACGGGCAGGTTTTCCCTGACGGCAGTCAGTGCTGCCGGCGGAGTTTGCCACAATGCGGGCCAGATCGCGGTGGCCGCCCTGGTCATGGGCCCGGGAATTCTGGCCTATCTGCCCTGGCTGATGGCGGCGGGCCTCATTTCCGGGATTGCGGTGGGCCTCGCGGCGGGCCTGGTGGCAAGAAGGCTCAAGAGCCAATCGGCAAAGGGGGTGGGGGAATGAAACGGCTGCCGCTGTGGGCCTCCAACACGCTGTTTTTGCTGCTGCTGGCTTCGCTCATCACCATCTCTGCTGTCTCCCAGACGACATCAGCCCTGGGCTTTTATGGCCGAAACGTCCTGGTGGAAGGCGCGGTACTGGGGCTGGCCCTTCTGTTTCTTTGCCTATTCAAGGTGCCGGTGAACAGTGTGGGTTTCGTGCGGGTCCGCCCCTCCCTCATTTTAACGGCCGCGGGGCTCGCACTTTCCGGCTATGGGCTGGCTTCCGGCGTCAATGTGCTATGGAATCTGTTTATGCGCAGCCTTGGGGCCCATTTTCCCCAAAGCGGGGGACTGCCCCTTCAGGGGCCTCTGGAAATTGTGCTGACGGTGGTATGCGTGGCTCTCATACCCGCCTTCTGCGAGGAATTTTTCTTTCGGGGCGTTTTTATGAGGAGCTGTGAGCCCCTCGGCAAATGGCATGCCATTCTCCTGAGCGGCGCTCTGTTTGGGCTTTTGCACATGCAGGCGCAAAACCTCATCGCCCATATGGCGCTGGGTGTGGTGATCAGCTATCTGGTTCATCGCTCCGGCAGCCTTTTTGTGGGCATGACCTACCATGGGGTGAACAATCTTATCGCCGTCGGTTTGTCGGCGGCGGCCCGGAGCGGGACGGGCCCGCTGCAGCTGGGGACGCCCGCGCCTGTTTTTGGCACGGTTCTTGCGGCTCTTATTGTTCTTGGGCTGTCCGGTCTTTTCTTTGCTGGGTTCATGGCGGTGTTCCGCATGCTCACCGGGAACAGGGACAGCGCTCCCGCAGCGATAAAGGGCGGAAGGCTTGTCCTATCCAGCATACCGCTGTTTTTGGCGCTGATGATCATCGGATCTGTATTGACATTGGGGTTCTTTAAAGCATTTGGGGTGCTGGGATGATTGCAATTACAGTGCTTGCCGTGGGCAAGCTGAAGGAAAAATATCTGACGGAAGGCTGCAGGGACTACCTGAAGCGGCTTTCACGGTTTGCCCGGATTGAGCTGGTGGAACTGCCCGACCGGCCTGCGCCGCAAAGATATTCCGCAGCTCAGGTGAAGCAGGTGGTGGAGCAGGAGGGACGGGATATTCTTGCCCGGATTGAAGCCAGGGACGAGGTGGTGGCTCTTGCCATCGAAGGAAAAACGATGGATTCGGTGACTTTTTCCCGGATGCTGGAGACACGTATGGTGGAGGGGGCAAGCCGGATGGTCTTTGTGATCGGCGGCTCCAACGGCCTGTCGGGGGAGGTACTGGCCAGGGCGAATCTTCGAGTTTCCTTCTCGCCCATGACCTTCAGCCATGGAATTTTTCGCATCGTACTGCTGGAACAGCTCTACCGGGCATTTAAGATTATGAACCACGAAACCTATCATAAATAAGGAGGGGCCATGGAGGAAAAGTACATGGAGCTGGCACTGGCATGGGCGAGAAAGGCCGCTGATCTGGATGAGGTGCCGGTGGGCGCCGTGGTGGTCCGGGACGGCCAGGTGGTGGGCGAGGCGCACAACCGCCGGGAGCTGGACGGGGACCCTACAGCGCATGCCGAAATTCTGGCCCTTCGTCAGGCGGCGAAAACGCTGGGCGGGTGGAGGCTCATGGATTGTGACGTTTATGTGACGCTGGAGCCCTGTCCCATGTGCGCCGGGGCTATGATTAACAGCCGTGTGCGGCATATCTATTATGGCGCTGCAGATCCCAAGGCGGGATGCTGCGGAACGCTGATGAGTCTGACGGAGGACGAACGGTTCAATCACCGGGCGCCGGTGGTCGGCGGGGTGCTGGAGGAGGCCTGCGCTAAGGTGCTGAAGGATTTCTTTCGAAAAAAGAGAGAAAAAAAGGACCGGTCTTAAGACCGGTCCTTTCTTATTCACCAGCTGTGGGAGTGGCCATGGGATCATCGGCGGGAGGATTGGTGGGCGATGTGCCTTCGATTTTCTGAAGATAGGAAGATTTCACATAACCCTCCTTATCGTTGTATTGGATTTTGGACCATTCACCCTCTTCCAGCACTTTAACCTTCTGATCTCGGTCCAGAGAACCGATGATGTCGGAGTCAGTGTTGGGCTCAGAACGAATGTTGAGGCTGTCCGCATTCACCGTGTGAGTAGCATCTCCTACATCGCCACTGGAGGCGCCTCCCGTCGCGGAGGGCACGCTGGGGATGTTTTGGGGCTGGGCCGTGGATAACGGATTTTCGCTGTTCAGCGGAGAAGGAATGACGATGGGCGTTGGGGTGGCAGCGTCGCCGTCACCGCCGCCGCAACCGGCAAGAAGACCGACGGCAAGCATCAATGCGCCGGCCAGCAAAGCTATCTTTTTCATGGATTTCACCTTCTTCATGAGTATTGTTTTATTGATTATGCACACAGCATGTCCTCATCATACCGTTGAGGATGGCGGTTGTCAAGGTTGCGCCTGGGAGTTATACTGAAAAAAAGGAGGGACTGGGATGCGTAGGATTGAGGATCATAAGATCGCTTCCGCTGTGGAGCGGCTTTTTTTGAAAGCCTGCTGCAGAGTGGATGAGAGGGTACTGATGCGGCTCAAAGAGGAGGCGGCCCGGGAGGAATCGCCCTTTGGCAGGGAAATCTTAAGTCAGCTCATACAAAATGCCGAGATGGCGGAGATGGCGGGACGGCCCCTGTGTCAGGACACAGGTATGGCGGTGGTGTTCGTCGATTGGGGCCAGGAGGTTCTGCTTGAAGGGGATACGCTGGAGGAGGCGGTGAACCGCGGAGTGCGGGCGGCCTACGATAAGGGCTATTTTCGCAAGTCCGTGCTCACACCGTTGGATCGAAAGAACACCGGGGACAACACGCCGGCCATCGTCCATCTTCGCATGGTGAAGGGAGACAAGGTGCGCCTTCGCGCAGCGCCCAAGGGCTTTGGCAGCGAAAACATGAGCCGTCTTGTGATGCTCACCCCGTCCAAAGGTATCGAAGGGGTCAAGGATGCCATCGTGGAGACTGCACGGCTGGCAGGGCCCAACCCCTGTCCTCCAATTATTCTGGGCGTAGGTATTGGCGGCACCATGGAAAAGGCCGCCATTATGGCCAAGGAGGCGCTGCTTCGGCCCCTTGGAGAACCCAGTGACGATCCGGTTCTCCAGGAAATTGAGCAGGAATGTCTCGAACGGATCAACGATCTTGGCATTGGACCCATGGGCCTTGGTGGGCGGGTCACCTGTCTGGGGGTGCACTGTCTGTCCTATCCCACCCACATTGCGGGGCTGCCGGTGGCCATCAACACCCAATGCCATGCGGCAAGACATGAGGAGGTGATCCTATGATAGCTTTGACGACCCCGCTTACCGATGAAATGGTACGAAGTCTCAGAGCCGGGGATACGGTCGCCCTGAGCGGCGTGATCTACACCGCACGGGATGCCGCCCATGGCCGGATGGCCAAGCTTTTGGAAGCCGGTGAGGCTTTGCCGGTGGATTTTGCGGGCCAGGTTATCTACTATGCGGGTCCCTGCCCGGCACCGCCGGATGCACCCATCGGCGCCTGCGGTCCCACCACCAGCGCCCGGATGAACGCTTATGCTCCGGGAATGTTTGAAAGGACGGGACTCAAGGCGGTCATCGGCAAAGGTCTGATGAGCGCTGGGGTTCAGGAAGCCCTGATTCGCAATGGCGGAGTCTACCTCTGCGCCACGGGCGGAGCCGGCCAGCTTATTGCAAACTGCATCCAAAGTGCCGCAAAGGTGGCCTTTGAGGATCTTGGAACGGAGGCCATTCATCGATTGGAAGTGAAGGATTTTCCCTTGGTGGTGGCTATGGATACGATAGGCAACAACCTTTTTGAATCCGGTCCGGCCCAGTATCGCAAACATAAATGATAGGAGTGAAACCCATGCACTATTCTTTTGCCAGAAGGATGGCAAACCTCACAGCGTCGGAGATCCGGGAGATTTTGAAGGTAACGGCCCGGCCCGAGGTGATTTCCTTTGCGGGCGGGCTTCCCGCGCCGGAGCTTTTTCCCATCGAGGAGATCAAGCGGGTCAATCGGATTGTTTTGGATGAGGATGGGAAAAACGCCCTGCAATACAGCACCACCGAAGGCTACGATCCTTTGCGGGATTGGGCAGCGGCACGGATGAACCAGAGACTTGGCACGGAACTTGCCAGGGAGAACATTTTGATGGTTCACGGTTCCCAGCAGGCTCTGGATCTCGCGGGCAAGGTATTTTTGGACGAAGGGGATGTGGTGCTGTGCGAAAGCCCCACCTACCTTGCGGCGATCAGCGCTTTCAAGGCCTATGGCGCCAACTTTGTGGAGGTGCCCACCGATTCCATGGGCATGAGGATGGACGCGCTGGAGGAGATTTTGAAAAGGACGGATCGGGTGAAGCTCATCTATGTTATCCCTGACTTCCAAAACCCCACCGGCCGCACCTGGAGCCTCGAACGCCGTCGACAACTCGCAGAGATCACTGCCCGTCATGAAGTGATGGTTCTGGAGGACAATCCCTATGGTGAACTGCGCTATGAAGGCGATTTCCTACCGGCGGTGAAGTCCTTCGATCAAGCCGGAAATGTGCTCTGCATGGGGACATTCTCCAAGATTTTCTGTCCCGGATACCGCATCGGCTGGGTAGCCGGCGATCCGGCGGTCATCGGCAAGCTGGTGCTGGTCAAGCAGTGCACGGATCTGCAGTGCAATACCATGGCCCAGCGGGATATCGCCAAATATTTGGAGCTCTATGATATCGACGAGCATATCGCCAAAATCCGCGAGGTTTACCGACACCGCCGGGATCTGGCCTATCGGATCATGATGGAGGAGTTTCCGAAAAGCGTCAGCTTTGAAAAGCCCCATGGCGGACTGTTCATGTGGGTGGTGCTGCCGGAGAAGGTGAATGCCAGGGATGTTCTGGAGAAATGCTTGCAGCGGAATGTGGCCTTTGTGCCCGGAGGTTCCTTCTTCCCGAACGGCGGCCATGAAAACACCTTCCGCATCAATTTTTCGAATATGCCCGAGGAACGAATCGTGGAAGGCCTGAAGCTCATGGGCCAGGTGCTCAGGGAATATATCGACTAAGGGGTATAAAAAAACGGCATGATCATTCATGCCGTTTTTTATTGAGCTAATTTCGCTGGCTGTGCAACGGCGCGGGGATGCGCCCGCCCCGACGGATGAAGGCTTCGCTGGAGAAAGGATGCACCGGCATCACCGGCGCACTGCCCAAAAGTCCGCCGAAGTCCACCCGGTCGCCCACGCCCTTGCCCACCACGGGGATGACGCGTACGGCGGTGGTTTTGTGATTGACCACGCCGATAGCCGCTTCATCGGCAATGATGGCGGACAGGGTTTCCGCTGATGTGCTGCCGGGCACGGCGACCATATCGATGCCCACCGAACAAACGCAGGTCATGGCTTCCAATTTGTCCAGGGTGAGGGCATTCGCTTCCGCGGCGGCGATCATGCCCTCGTCCTCGCTGACGGGAATGAAAGCGCCGGACAGGCCGCCCACCTGGGAGGAGGCCATGATGCCGCCCTTTTTCACTGCATCGTTGAGCAGAGCCAATGCGGCGGTGGTGCCATGGGTGCCGCACACCTCAAGTCCCATTTCCTCAAGGATTCTCGCCACCGAATCCCCCTTATCCGGCGTGGGGGCAAGGGAAAGATCCACGATGCCAAAGGAAACGCCGAGCCGCCGGGAAGCCTCCTGGGCCACCAGCTGTCCCATGCGGGTGATGTTGAAGGCGGTCTTTTTGATGGTTTCCGCCACCACATCGAAGGGAGCGCCCTTCACGTTCTCCAGAGCGGCTTTCACCACCCCGGGTCCGCTCACGCCCACGTTGATCACGCATTCGGGCTCACCGATGCCATGGAAGGCGCCGGCCATGAAGGGATTGTCCTCCACGGCGTTGGCGAAGACCACCAGTTTGGCGCAGCCAAGCCCGCCGCTGTCCCGGGTGGCTTCGGCCGTGTCCTTAATGATCCGCCCCATCTGGGCTACCGCATCCATATTGATGCCCGTGCGGCTGGTGGCCACATTGACGCTGGCGCATACCCGCTGGGTTTCGGCGAGGGCCTGGGGAAGGCTTTGGATGAGCGTGCGGTCGCTCAGCGTGTAGCCCTTGTGGACCAGGGCGGAAAACCCGCCGATGAAATTGACGCCCACCTCCTGAGCCGCCTCGTCCAGCGCCAGGGCATAGGGCAGATAGTCCTTTGCGCCGCTGGCCGCAGCCACGATGGAGACAGGGGTCACCGAGATGCGCTTATTGATGATGGGAATACCATATTCGGTCTCAATTTCATTGCCCACCTGAACGAGGCGCTCCGCCTGGGTTTTGATCTTATCCCGGATTTTCCGGCAGGCCACGGCGGGATCGGCATGGGCGCAGTCCAATAAACTGATGCCCATGGTGATGGTGCGGATGTCCAGATGGAGCTCATCGATCATCCGCATGGTTTGCAGGATCTCTTGCTGTTCGATCATGACGGCCTCCTTCTAGATGCGGTGCATGGCCTGGAAGATTTCCTCCCGCTGCACCCGAATGGACAGATCAAGGCTGTCGCCCAGCTCCTTGAGGCCGTCCTTCAGGACCTCAAAGGGGCAATTCATCTTGGCAATATCCGCAAGCAGAATCATGGTAAAAAGATTACCTTGCATGACCGTCTGGGTGATGTCCAGAATGTTGATGTTGTAGTCCAAAAGCTTTTGGCTGACCTTGGCGATGATGCCGTATTGGTCCTTGCCAATGACCGTTACAATGGCTCGCATGGGCGCTCCCCTTTCTTTTCAAGCTAAGGTTTCGTCGTAGTGGGCCCGTTCCCCGCCGATGTATTTGGGCCGGGTTCGGGCATAGAGCACGATGGCTTCCCCGATGCGGGAAAGGGAAAGCCGGATGGGCACGGCCACGGGCATGAGATGCATGCCGATCAGCGTACCGCCGATATCCATACCCGCATCAGCCCGAACGCCGCCCTCCACGGCTGCGGGATGACGGAACCCGCGGTAAGCCGTGGTGGCGAAGGAGCCGCCGGCCTTGGGCTGGGGCACCACATTGACCACGTCAAGACCCCGCTTCTCGGCCGCTTCAGCCTCAAGAATGAGGGCGCGGTTTAAATGCTCGCAGCATTGGGCCGCAAGATAGATTCCCCGTTCCTCAAGGACCGGATACAGACCGTCGAAGAGGGCTTCGGCGATATCCACGCTGGAATAGGAACCAATGTCGCGGCCAGCCACTTCGCTAGAGGAACAGCCCACCACCACAAGATCGCCCTCTTTGAGCCTGGCCGCCTCCACCAGCTCGCTCATGGCCTTGCGGGCCTCGGCTTTCAAAGTATCGTACATGATTTAAGACTCCTTTTTCATGCGGAAACAAAAATGGCATTTGCCGTCCTTGAAGAAATGCTGGTCGTGAATGCATTCCATGTTCGCATTATAGCCCTCGGCGATGGAGGGATCGATGACCTCGCAGTAATGGATGCCATACTTTTCGGTGCCGTCCTTCTGCCACTGCTCGGCAAAGACGCAGCCGGAGAAATCCTGGATCAGTCCCTCGTCGCAGAGGGTGTTCACGGAATTGAAGTCGTCGGCCCGGCCCATGTCATAGCTGGACAGATAATGCTCAAGGTCGTTCTCGTGACCGAGAGCCTTGGCTCGCCGGGCGATGTCCCGGCCCCGCTCGAGGCCAAACTGACGCACGCCTTCCCGCACGGCCTGGATGCCCACCTCACCGCACTGCTCGCCCACTTCCTTGGTGATATGCGCGAACAGCCGCGCAAACAAAACATACATGGATACCGGTTCGAGATCGAGATCCCTATCCTTTTCAGCTGCCATTTTGCTCACTCCTTATTGGAATCATAACTTTTTCTCAATGATTTATTATAGCACCCTTCAAATAAGCGGTCCATTTTTAAACCCTTGAATCAAAGACATTATAGCATTTTGGCCATGCGAAGCCAATCTCTTCAAAAATAAGTTACAAAAAGCTTGCTATTTGTAATAAAAAATTTATAATTAACATAGGTATCTGTCGAATCATGGATAATGATAATTATAATATAAAGGATGATTGCGGTGGTGAATACAATGGGAAGGATGGAGGACGCCTATCTTTTGTCCCAAAACCAAAGCAATATCTGGAATTTAGAAAAATCTTTTCCTGCTACCTCCATCAACAATATCTGTGAGACCATTCGGATTAAGGGCCGGTTCGACATCTTTTGCATCCAGCAGACGCTGAATCTCATTCTGGAGGCGGACGAGACCTTGCGCACCCGCATCCGCGTGGTGGAGGGCACGCCCCTGCAGTACGTCGTGCCCTTTGAGAACAGCACCTTTCCGGTGTATGATTTTTCCATGGCCTCGGAAAGCGGCTTCCATCATTGGGAGCAGGCGGTCACCCGGGAAGTGATGGGGCTCGTTGACGCGCCCCTTTTCCATTTTTATATCTTTCGGCTGGGGGAGTCGGAGGGGGGGATCCTGCTCAAAACCCATCATCTGATCTCCGACGGCTGGTCCCAGATGCTGATCAGCAACCGCATCGCAAAGGTCTATCTGGAGCTTCTGGCGGGCAAAAAGCCCCAGCTGGAAGGAACGCCCAGCTACCGTCTGCATCTTGAAAAGGAGCGGGCGTACATGGATTCATCGGCATATGGCCGGGATCTGAAATTCTGGAGCGGGAAAGTGGCGGGTCCAGTGGAGCCCGCCGCCCTCAAGGAGTGCCGAAGCGCCCATATCAGTCCGGTGGGCCAGCGCAAATCCTATGAGCTTCCAGAGGTGCTCAACCTCGCCATCTATGGTTTTTGTGAAAAATTTAGGGTTTCACCCTTTGCCGTATTCTATATGGCCCTTGCCATCTACCTGAAACGGATGGGCGGCGGGGATGCGTTCAGCATTGGCGTTCCCATCTTCAACCGTGCGGACCGCACCGACCGGGAGACCACCGGCATGTTCGTGAGTACCCTGCCCTTTTTTGGGGAACTCAAGGAGAGCTGGAGTCTTGTGGAATTCAATGACCATCTGGCGGAAGCCTGGTTTGAACTGCTGCGCCATCAGCGGTTCCCCTTTGAGGAGATCGGAAGGCTGGCCAGAGAGCATCATCCCGCCATGGACCGCCTGTTCCACATCGTGCTGTCCTACCAGAACGGAACGGTGATCACCGGCGCCGACGCGTCAGTCAGCTTCTCCGGTCAATGGCATTACAGCGGCTATCAGGCGGAACAGCTGTGTATTCATCTCAGTAATATGGAAGATATTCGCCACTACTCGGTGAGCTATGACTATCTGGCCCAGTTCTTTACCGATCCCGAGATTGAAAGCCTCCATCAATATTTGGTCAACATTTTGTTTCAGGCGCTCTCCCATCCGGAGGAGCCCATTCAAAATCTGTCGGTGGTGGGCATTGAGGAACAGGAGACGGTGCTTTTCCGGTTCAATCGGACCAACCGCCCCCTGAAGGAGGACACGGTCTATGGCCGCCTTGCAGGGGTGGCCGGCGAGTTCCCCAGCCGCGCTGCGGTGATTGAAAGGGGCGTGCGCCACACCTACCGGGCATTTCTGGAGGATGCCCGCAGAATCGGCGGAGCAATCTTGGCAATGACGCCGGAACCGGATCAACCGGTGGCACTGTTTTTACCCAGGAGCTACGCCCTTCTCAAGGCCATGGCCGGCGCGGCGGCGGCGGGCAGGCCTTGGGTGATCGTGCCGCCGGAATTGCCGGAGGGCAGAATTCACGAGATACTCCAAAGCAGCGGGGCTGTGATGGTGGGCGAGGGGGAACGGGATGAGCGGCTGCCCAGCGGTCCCTACCTCGATCTCACCAAAGCGGGGGCGTGCTCGCCCTATGCCTGTCCGGCGTCGCCCAAGGACCTGGCGTATATCGTCTACACCTCGGGCAGCACGGGCAAACCCAAGGGTGTGGAGATCGAGCACCGCAATCTCATCAATTTTGCCGCCGCCATGAGGCCCCTTTACGGGCACGGAGCGGTCCTGTCCCTTTGCAATATTGGCTTTGACGTGTTCATTCTGGAGAGCATGGTGTCCCTTTTGAACGGGCAGACCATCGTTCTGCCGGAAAAGGAGGATGAGCATAGACCGGCCGGCTTGGCCCGCCTTATCCGGGACTACGGCGTGGGTTTTTTGGCGCTGACCCCCTCGCGGCTCGCCGCCTACATGAAACATCCCGATTTTTTGAAGGCGCTGCAGCGCATAGAAAGCATCGTGTGCGGTGGCGAAAGCCTGACGGGCTCCCTTCTGCAGGAGCTTCAAAATGTTACCTCTGCGCGGATCTACAACCAATACGGCCCCTCGGAAGCCACCATAGGGGTCAGCTATAAACGGATGAACGGCGCTTCCGCCATCACTATCGGCCGGCCCATGGACAACTGCCGGCTGTATGTGCTGGACGAGCAGCGGCATCCTCTGCCGGTGGGCGTCTATGGCGAACTCTACATTGGCGGGCTGTGTGTGGGCCGGGGCTATCATGGGGCGCCGGAGCTGACAAGAAGCGCCTTTATGCCGAGCCCCTTCGTCCATGGCGAGCGCATGTACCGCACGGGGGACGTGGCCTGCTGGACCGCGGAGGGAGAAGTGATGCTGGCGGGGCGTCGGGACAGCCAGATCAAGCTTCGGGGCCTTCGCATCGAGCCCCAGGAAATCGCCTCCCGACTGGAGGCCTATCCCGCGGTGAAGGCTGCGGCGGTCAAGGCGAAGGTGAGCGGGCAAAGCACGGTCCTCATCGCTTATTATGCTGCGGAAAGTGCCATTGAGGAAACGGAGCTTCTGCGTTTTTTGGCCGGCTATCTGCCAGGCTACATGATTCCCTCCCGTCTGCAATGGGTTCGGGAGATCCCGCTCACCGCCAATGGCAAGGTGGACTACGACAGGCTGCCGGAACCGGAGGAAGAAGCGGGTCTGTCCATCGTGGGCGAGATGGGGGAACGGATCGTGGGGATCTTTCGACAGGTGCTGGGCCGCCCGGAAATGGACGGGAGCAGCGATTACTTCCTTTTTGGCGGGGATTCGCTGAACGCGCTGGAGACGTTGGGATTAATCGAGAAGAAGTTGGGCGTTCTGCTGAAGGTGGAGGACCTGGCCACCTGCCGCACGGCCCGCCGCTTGGAGCGGCTTTTGGACGGCGGCGTCCAGGCGGCATCTGGCATTCAGCCGGCGCCGGCTCAATCCAGCTATCCCCTGACGCCGGCGCAGCAGAGCATCTATTTCGAGACCCGCATCGATCCCACCGGGCTCAGCTACAACATGCCCGGTGCTTTCCGCATGCAGGGAAGTTTGGACCGGGAGGTCCTGGAGAAGGCCTTCCGCCGGCTCATCGACGAGGAGCCCATCTTCCGCACCGCTTTCCGTTTGGAGGAAAACGAGCTGCGCCAGGTGGTGCTGGACAGCGTTCCTTTCGATGTGAATATTTTAAGCGGCACCTACGATGAGGCTGTTCGGGCCTTCGTGAGACCCTTTGATCTGAGTGCGCCGCCCCTGATCCGTGCCGCCCTGTGGCGGGATTCGGAGGGGGATGTGCTTTTTATGGATATCCATCATATTGTCAGTGATGGACTATCCAGTGCGCTGGTGACCCAGCGGCTGAACGATTTATTGGCTGGACGATCAGTGAAGCGGCGGCTGAATTATCTTGATTATGCCTGCTGGAGGACCGAACACGGCAGGAAGCCGGAGAAGCTGAACTACTGGAAGGAGGCCCTTCGGGATGTTCCCTCCCTGGAACTGCCGCTGGACCATCCCCGGCCAAAGACCCCGGACGGCCGGGGCCGGAAGCGGGCCTTCCATCTGGACAAGGAAAAGACGGAAGATCTTCTTGTCTACTGCAAAAAGCGGCAGATCTCCCTGTTTTCCCTGCTCATGGGGACGTTCGGCATTCTTCTTTCCCGGGTATCCGGGAACGGTGACTTTGCCGTCGGCACGCCGGTGGCGGGCCGCGGCCACAGCGAGCTGCAGGACATGCTGGGCCTGTTTATACAGACTCTGCCCCTGCGTCTTTGCCCGAAAGGGGACGTGGAGGAGTATCTTGCCGGGACCCACCGCCGGGTGATCGCCATGCTGGACCATCAGGACGTGTCGCTGGACGATGTGATGACGGCGGCGGGCGTCAGGCGCAGCTTTGGGCAGAACGTGCTCTATAACACGCTTTTCTCACTGAGACCCATCTCGGACAGGGGTTTCGCGCTGGATGGCCACGCCCTTTCCTATCTTGCTATTGACACGGGTACGGCCAAACTGGATCTGAGCCTGGAGGCCGCCCAGAGTGAGGACGGGCTGGACTTTTATTTCGAATACGCCACCGCTCTGTTCGATGAAGGAACCATTGATTTTTACGGGCGGTGCTATTTGACGCTTCTGGATGCCGTTCGGGCGGGCGGACCGGTGGAGAAACTCCAGATTCTGCCCGTTGCCGACCAATACGAATTTTTTGAAAAGCCGTGGCGGCGGCGCACGCCCTACATGGATCTGCCGCTGGACCGGCAGATTGACCAGGTGGCAGCCGTGGATCCAAAACGAACGGCCCTTGTCTTCCATGGAGAGCGGATATCCTTTGGCGAGCTCAAGACGCGCTCCGACCGGCTGGCCATGCACCTCATCCGTTCCGGCGCCCTGCGGGGGGATGTGATCGGCCTTCTTATGACGAGAACCCCGGGAATGATCGCGGCCATGCTGGCCATCCTGAAGGCGGGCTGCGCTTACCTTCCCGTTCTGGCTTCCTATCCGGAAAAACGGATTTCCTACATGCTGGAGAATGGCGGCGCTAAGTTTCTGCTCCACGAGCCGGGAATAGAACTGCCTGATTTGCCCTGCCCCGCGCTTGCTGCGGCGGAGGCGGAGGGCGTGCCGGCGGTGGAAGGCCGCACCGGCGAGGATCTGATGTATGTGCTTTATACGTCCGGTTCCACCGGACAGCCCAAAGGAGTGATGCTCCAGCATAGAGCGCTGGAAAACCTTCTGGTCAGCATAGAGGAGATCATGGCGCCGTCGGCAGGCCCGGTGCTTTGTTCCACCAGCATCGTCTTTGACACCTTCATCACGGAGAACCTGCTGCCTTTGGCGCTGGGGAGGGGTGTGGTGCTTGCCGATGACGAGGAAATGATGCTGCCCTGGAAGCTGGCGGAGCTCATCGAAACCCAGGGCGCCGAATTTGTGCAGTTCACTCCTTCACGATTGCAGATGTGTCTTGGCAACGATGCTTTCCGCAGGGCTATGGCTAGGGTGAAGGGAATCATTCTGGTGGGCGAAGCCCTGTCCGCCCAGTTGCTGAAAAAGCTGCAGGATACCGGTGATGTGCAGATCTTCAACATGTACGGACCCACGGAAGCGGCGGTGTATGTGACGGTGGGCGATATGACCAAGGAAAAGCAGGTGACCATTGGAAAGCCCCTGCACAACTGCCGGTTGTATGTGCTGGACAAGGATGGCGGGCTGGCGCTGCCCACGGCTCAGGGCGAGCTGTATCTGGCTGGGGAATGCCTGGCCCAAGGATACATCAACCGTCCGGACCTGACGGAGGAAGCTTTTCTGCCCGACCCCTTTTTCCCGGGTCAGCGGATGTACAGGAGCGGGGATCTGGCGCGGCTGCGCCTTGACGGCACCTTTGACTTTCTGGGACGGCGGGACGGTCAGGTGAAGATCAACGGCCAGCGGATTGAGCTGTCGGAAATCGCCGGCGAGATGATGGCTTCCGGCCTGGTGCGGGAAAGTGCCGTGATCGCCGTGCCTTCGGCGGGCACCAAGGAACTGCGGGCCTTTGTGGTACCGGAGGCCGGTTATGGAGAGGACAAGCTTCGAAATTATTTGGCCAAGAATCTGCCCCGGGTGATGGTGCCCTCCCGCATCGAGGCGGTGGAGGCGCTGCCCCGCACGGCCAGCGGCAAAACCGATCTCAAGGCGCTGGAGAAGGGACTGACAGCGGACGCGCCTGCGGCGGCGTCCTCCAGCGCCTGCGGCGAACTTACCGCCCTTTGGGAGAAGGCGCTGGGCGGGCCGGTGGATCCGGCGAAATCCTTTTTCGAACAGGGAGGAACCTCCCTGTCCGCCCTCAATCTGCTGGGACAGTACTTCAATCGGCACTGGACGCTGACCTTGGAGCAGTTCTATGATCATCCCACTTTGACGGAGCAGGCGGCGCTTCTGGGCGCGGCGGATGGAGGAAATCGGGTTGGAGATGGGGAGATCGGAGTAACGGCGCCGCCGGAGAAAACCGCGGCTTTGCCGGCCGCCTTGGACGGGGACCTGTTTTTGCCGTCGGGGGGGACGGCGGGACCCCTTTCAGCGGGGTCGGCCTCAACGGCGGACCGGTCGCTGTCCTCACCGGCATTTGCTAAGGGGAAGGCCATGCTGCTCACCGGCGGCACGGGTTATCTCGGCGCGCATCTCATCCGCGCTCTGATGGAGGCGGGCTATCGTGTGATCTGCCCCATTCGGGGCGGAAGCCGCGAACGGCTGCTTGAAGGGCTGATATGGTATTTCGGAAAGGGCTGGACGGCGGCCCATGAACGGGACGTGGAGGTTTTGGCCGGGGATATCTCCTTGGCGGGCCTCGGCCTTTCAGCGGACCCCGGCCCCATAGCGGGCGTGCTTCATGCGGCGGCGGATGTGCGCCACTATGGGGACAAGGCGGCTTCCCTTCGGACCAACCGGGAGGGCACGGCGCATGTCATTGCATTCGCTGAGGAGCGGCAGGCGCCGCTGTATCATATTTCCACGGTGAGCGTCAGCGGCGAGCATCTGCTGCGGGACCCCGGCCGGGAGGTGGTTTACACCGAGGATGACTTTGAAATCGGTCAGAATTGGCGGGAAAACATCTACGTCCGGGGCAAGTTCATGGCCGAACAGCTGGTGCGGGAGGCCATGGACCGGGGCCTTCGCGGGAAAATCTTCCGGGTGGGTCACCTGGTCGGCCGAAGCGATGACGGTGTGTTTCAGAAAAATCCGGAGGGCAATTCCCTCTATGCTTTCGTGCAGGGCATCCGGCACATGGACTGCATGCCGGAGGGCTATGGGGAGCTTCCCATGGAGCTGACGGCGGTGGATCTCTGCGCTGAAGCCATTGTGACGCTGCTCAAAGGAGAAGCACGAGTCTATCACGCCTTCAATCCCGATACGCTGACGCTGAAGGAAATGGTGGAGGCCTTTCGGGGACCGGTGCCCCAGGTGCCGGTGGAGGTCTTTGAACGCCATCTCGGCGCCAAGCTGAATGAAGGATTGGCCCAGGAGCTTTCCATGCTACTTGACTTTTGGACGAGAACCAAACTCGTGCCCATGCGCATTCGGCCCTCCGCCAAGCGGACGGCGGAGGAGATGGAAAAGCTGGGCTTCATCTGGCCCAAGACCGATATTGGGATGCTGCTCAAGGCGTTTTAGAGGTACAGGGGATTGGGAAGGGAGGTGCAGGTGTGTATTCTGATTTCGAACTGGTGTGCCTGATCATGGCCGTGGTATGTATTGCGGCCTTTATCATCAGGAACAGCCTGTCCACCAAGATCTTTCTGATCCATCGGCTGTACATCACGGTGGGTGCGGTCATCATCATCTGGATGCTGGCCCTCATCGCCATGAAGTTCACCGATCTCGCCGATACCACCATGCTGTACGTTTGGGATGCCGTGGTGTATATCGGCTGTGCCGGCGCTCCGGTTTTGGGACTTCTCATCGTGCTCACCTACGCGAAGAGCCTGGAGAAACTGCCAAGAAGCTACTACCTCCTTTTTGCGGTGCCCCTGTTTATTAACATCATGGTGTGGACCAATCCCCTTCATCATCTGTTCTACAGGGTGTTCTCGGTGGATGTGAACACCGTGGTGTTCGGACCCATGGTCGCCGTGTCCGGTATCTATGGCTTCATCATGGGAGTGATGACCAATGTGGTGATTTACAGCTTCGCCCTCCGGCATGACAACAAGCTCTATATGAAACAGGCGGTGCTCTTTTCCATTGGCAGCACGGTGCCGCTGGTGGTGAATTTTCTGGCCATGCTGCGGGTGCCCTACTTTTCCATCGTGGCCACGCCTCTCAGCTTTATCGTGACCATCGTCTGTCATGGGCTGGCCATCTACCACTTCCATTTGCTGGACATCAAGCCGGTGGCCACCCAGCGGGTGCTGGACTGGATCTCCGACTGTTATCTGGTCATCAACGAGGACGGCCTTATTATCAGCTACAACCTGCCCTTTGCCCATCTTTTTGGGAAGCAGTACGGTATTGACGAGAATCGTTATCTCCAGGACTGCGCCGCCCGGGAGGGGGTGGAGAACAGGACGGGTCTTTACAATCTCATTTCAGCGGTGGAGTCCTGCCGCAGGACGGCTTCAAACATCTCCTATGAGCAGTCCATCTTCAAGGAGACGGACGGTGAAGCGGTCAAACTCTTTTACATGGTGGAAATCACGCCCCTTTTCATTGATGGCGAAATCCATGGTTTTGTTGCCATCTTCAAGGATGTGACCAAGATCAAGGAGAGCATGCAAAAGCTTCAGGACAGTTATACCCGCATCATGGAGCAGGAACGCCTGGCTTCGCTGGGCCAGATGGTGGGCGGACTGGCCCACAATCTCAAGACCCCCATCATGAGCATTTCCGGCAGCGCGGTGGCGGTGGAGAATCTGGTGGAGGAATGCACGCTCAGCATGGGCGATCCCGATGTGACGGCGGAGGATTATGCGGAGATCCGGCAGGAGATCGCAGAGTGGCTGGTGAAGATCCGGGAAGCCTGCGCCTACATGTCCGATATCATCAGCGCCGTGAAGGGACAGGCCACCAACGCCAATGTATCGGAGGGGGTGGAGTTCTCCCTCAGTGAACTCATCCGGCGGGTGTCTTTGCTTCTTCGCCATGAGCTGTTGAACAGCCACTGCGGGCTCAGGGTGGAGAACGCCTTCAAGGATGAGATCTATCTTCAGGGCGATATCAATAACATGGTGCAGGTACTGAACAATCTGGTCTCCAACGCCATTGACGCCCAGAAGGGCAGAAATGGCGATATCGTCATCGGGATCGACAGGGACGAGGAGCATCTCAAAATTCAGGTGAAGGACTGGGGCAGCGGCGTGGCGCCGGAGATCAAAAAACGGCTGTTCAAACAGATGATCACCAGCAAGGGTGCGCAGGGCACGGGCCTTGGCATCTATATCTCCAACGCGGTTATCAAAGGAAAATTTGGTGGATTCATGTGGCTGGAGGACAATCCGGAAGGCGGATCCATCTTTGGAATATCCATACCATTAACCAATGTGGCTTTTAGGGCCAAGGGCTGACGAGGGAGTTGACATGAGAAAGAATAAGATTGGCAAACAACAAAATGAGTTTTCCATCCTGACGGTGGACGACGACGTCATCATGACCGAGACCCTGCAGGCTTACTTCCAGTCATCCGGATTCCGTGTGGAAACGGAGAACGACCCGGAACGGGCGGTGGAGCGGGTGCGGGAAGGCCGATATGATATCATGCTGCTGGACTTTTTGATGCGTCCCATCTGCGGCGATGAGGTGGTCTCGAGAATCCGTGAATTCAACGATGAGCTCTATATCATCCTGCTCACCGGTCACAAGAGTATGGCGCCGCCCATCAAGACGATCCGGGAGCTGGCCATCCAGGGCTACTATGAAAAGAGCGACCGTTTCGATCAGCTGGAGCTTTTGGTGGAGTCCTGCGTCAAATCCATACGCCAGATGCGCACCATCCGGCGCTACCAGGAGGGGCTGAGCCAGGTGGTGGCCTCCTCGGCCAAGGTTCATCAGTTGAAGCCGGTGAAGGAAATCCTGGATACGATTCTAATGGAGGCCAAAAAGATTTTCCCGAGGGGCAGGTTCTGGATCCGGCTGCAGCATGGGCCGGAGCTCATGCTGAGGGAAGCGGCGGATGAGGCGGCTTTCCCCGAGGAGCTTGCGGCTGAACTCGGGAGCGAGCTCCTATGCAAAAAGGGCTGGGTGCTGGTGCCCCTGCTGGATGAACAGCGGCAGCGCATCGGCATTCTGGCTGCGGATCTTGGCCTGGATCTTCCGGCGGAAGGCCTGCAGCTATTTGAAATCTATGGCCGGCAGGTGACTGCGGCGCTCAGCAACGTCCTTTTGCATGATGCGCTGAGCGATGCTTACGGCACCCTCAGGGATAGTTACCTTGAGGTGGTGCAGGCTATCCGGGCGATGGTGGACGCCAAAGACATCTACACCCGAGGCCATTCGGACCGTGTGAGTCACTATGCGGTGCTTATCGCCGAGGCAATGGGCAAGGATGAGGCGTTCCTGGAGCGGATCCGGCTGGCCGGGCTGTTTCATGACGTGGGCAAGATCGGCACCGCCGATCAGATTCTGCAAAAGGATACGCGGCTGACCCCCACCGAGTACGATGTGATCAAGGAGCATCCCGCCCGGGGCGCCGAAATTCTGTCCGCCATAAGCCGTTTTAAGCCCATTGCGCCCATCGTGGAAAGTCATCATGAGCGCTTTGACGGCAAGGGGTATCCAAACGGGCTCAAAGGGGAGGAGATCCCCGACGAGGCACGGATCATCAGCGTGGCCGATGCCTTTGACGCTATGACCTCCGACCGCAAATACCACGCCGGCCTCAAGCTGGACGAGGCCGTCGCGGAGCTCAAACGGGGCAGGGCCACCCAGTTCGACAGCCGGGTGGTGGATGTGTTTTTGGATATCCTGAAGAATTACGAGGCCATCCGCAAAGATATCGCCTGGACCTATCCCGAACTGCCAAAGGAGGAAGCATGAATACGATCCACAAGATTCCCCCGAAGCCGGTGCTGAATCACGAGCATTTCGGGGCATTTCTCTGCGATATCGCTGCAAGATACGCGAAGCGGCCGGCGGTGACCAGCTACACGCGCCGGGGGGAGGAACGGACCTTCAGCTACGAAGAGGTGGCGCACCACGCAATGGCCTTTGGCCAAAGCCTCATAGAAGCCGGATTCGGCGGCCAGCATGTGGCCATTGTGGGGGAAAACAGCTATGAATGGCTGATCGCTTATCTCGGCACCATTGCCAGCGGCTCGGTGGCTGTGTGCATCGACGTGGAGCAGTCCGATGAAACCATACAAAGCATGATTCGGGAGGCGGACGTCAGGCTCATGGTGGTCTCCTGCGACTTTGTGTCCATCTGTCAGCCTCTCTTGGACGAAGATGTGGACCGGATGGTGGTGGTGGACCGGGAAGGTGAGGAGGGTTTTGATGCCTTCGTTGCCCTGGGGGAGGCTGCCTATGAGGAAAGAGGGGGCTGGACCCGTCCGGAGCTGTCCGGTGAACAGACGGCGGTCATCGTCTACACCTCCGGCACCACCAGCACAGCCAAGCCGGTCATGCTCAGCCATCGTGCGCTCATGGCCAACGCGGCCGTTTCCATTGCCATCGCGCCGGTGGATAAGAAATCCTTCTGCTCTCTGCCCTTCTATCACACCTACGGGCTGACCTGCGCGGTCATCGGAAGCCTGATCGGCGGCTACAATATCTGCATCGGCAATCTAAAGACCATCCTGCGGGATATCCAGCGTTTTCAGCCAAGAACGCTGGTGGCGGTGCCCCTTATTGTGGAAACCCTTCACCGCATGATCTGGGCAGGAATTGAGAAATCGGTGAAGAAAAGTACCGTTCAGCGGCTTATCCGCATGGGCCGGGCGCTGGGAAGACCCTCGATGTTCATGCCTGCAAAGCTGATCGAGGGGATCCGCAGCTCCCCCATTGGCAGTCTGCGCATCATTGTGAGCGGTGGAGCCCATCTGGACAGCGTGATCGGGGAGGAGCTCGAAGCTTTCGGCATCCTGGTCATGCAGGGCTACGGAATCACCGAGTGCTCGCCGCTGGTCTCAGTTAACGACCCCTTTGACTATGATTTTGCCTCCGTGGGGTATGTTGTCCCAGGCTATGAAATAGATATTAGGGATGGAGAAATTTATGTCAAGGGCGTGTCCTTGATGAATGGCTATTACAAACGGCCGGAACTGACGCAGGCAGCTCTCTCGGACGGCTGGTTCGGCACCGGAGATTTGGGCTATGTGAATAAGAAAGGGCAGCTTTTTATCACCGGACGAAAGAAGAACCTGATCGTGATGAAAAATGGCAAGAAGATTTCTCCGGAGGAGATTGAAGGATATCTGAGTTCCATACCCATCGTCCAGGAAGTGATCGCCTACGGCGTTACTCAGGGCAGTTCCACGGACGATGTGAAACTGGCGGTGATGGTTTATCCCAATCCCAGGGAGGTGGAAGGCATGACCTCCTACGATATTCTTCAGACGCTGCAAAAGGAGGTTGACCGCATCAACGCCAAACTGCCCTCCTACAAACAGATCCAGATGATCCATATCCGAGAGAGCGAATTTGAGAAAACTTCCTCCCGCAAGATCAAGCGGCAAATGATTTAATCAAGGAGGCGGACCCATGTTGGAACTGATTCAAGACATTATCTATCAGGTGACGGGCAAAAGGAATGTCAATTATGAAACCGATTTCATTAAAGATCTGGAACTCAACTCCTTTGATATCATGAATATCGTATGCGCCTTTGAGGAGCGTTTTGACACCTCCATTCCCACACGGGACGTGTGGCAGATGCATCAGGTCAAGGACGTTATCGAATACATGGAAGAAAAGGGAATCGAGCCGTGAATCCTGCGGAATTATGGCTGTATATCTACCCCAAACAGACGGGCGGCGTGCGGCCATCCCCCCGCCTGACGGAGGGGGCGAAGGCTTTTGCCGCCCACTTGGGCCTGGAGCCGGATCTCAGTCTCGGCGAGTTTTCCCAGGGCCAAAAGCCCTGTTTCCCGCATGCGCCGCAAATCCAATTTTCCATTTCGCACAGCGGTGAATATTGGGTGCTGGGTTTCAGCACGGAACCTATCGGCGTGGATGTGCAGCAGCATCGCCCCTGTGATGCGGCCGCCATTGCCAAACGTTTCTTTCATCCCTTAGAGCAGGCCTATCTTGAAAGCACAGCCTATCTTGACTTCTTTGATCTTTGGACGGCGAAGGAGAGCTATGTGAAGTATACGGGCGAAGGCATTACCGATCGTTTTGCCCAGTTCTCCGTGGTGCGGGACTGTAAGATCCAAGGAAAAGATGTAATCCTTACCCATTTCCCCCTGGCGGCGGGCTACAGTCTGTGTGTATGCTCGTCCGGTCCTGTGAATTCCAAAATTTTTCTAAGAAAATAAAAAGCATTACATTTTTCTATTCCAATTCAAGATGGACTTTGGTATAATGATAGCGACCGTTGGACCTGCAACCTGAAAGGGGTGGCTTTGATGAACAAGGTTTATCTGCAGATGTTTTCACTCCACAATGAGACCCGTCCCATGCCGGAAATGCTGGAGCGCATTGCCGGGCTGGGCTACGCAGGCGTCGAGTTCGCCGGCTCCAATTACGGCGGCATGGACGAGGCCGGGATGAAGAACCTGCTCAAGGATTTGAAGCTTGAGCCGCTGGGAGCCCATGTGCGTGCGGATACCCTGCTTCGGGACCTGCCCTATGTGAAGGCGGTTGGCGGACGGTACATGATCATTGCCTCCCACAGGCTGACGAACCGGGAGGACTGCCTGAAACTGGCCGAAAGCCTCAATGAATGGGGCCGCATCTGCAAGGCGGAGGGCCTTAAAGCGGGCTACCACAACCATACGCCGGAGTTCCACCGGGACGGCGGAGACTATCTGCTGGATATTCTCATTCAAAATACGGATCCTGAAACGGTAATTTTTGAATTGGATGCCGGCTGGGCCGCGGCGGCGGGAGTGGATGTGGTGAATTATCTCAAAGAACATGCGGGCCGCATCGAGCTGCTCCATGTCAATGAGAGCGACCTGGAAATAGGGCCGGAAAAGCCTTTCCCCGCCAAGATGAATTTGGATGAGAATGGCAGGCCCATTTTTACGCCGGAGGAACTGGCCTTCCGAAAGGTTAAGGACGAGGCCGACTGCCCGCTGGGCAAGGGACTTCTCGATTGGAACGAGGTGATTCCCACCGGCAAAGCCATCGGCGTCAAAGAGTTTATTGTCGAGCGCCGGCACAGCTATCTGCCCGATACGTTCGATAGTTTAAAGGAAGATCTAGATTATCTTAAAGGAGGAAACTGGTAAATGCAAGTGAAGAAAGTGAAAGTCGGCGTGATCGGCTGCGGCACGATCTGCAGGCGCACCTACATGCCCAATCTGATGACCAAATTCAATATCATTGAAGTGGTGGGCGTGGCCGACCTCATTCCGGAGCGCTCGGCCGCCATGGCGGAGCAGTGGGGCGTCAAGCAGATGAGCAACGAGGAGATCTACAACGATCCGGAAATCGAAGTGGTCTGCAACCTCACCTATCCTGAATCCCACTTTGAGGTAACCCGGGACGCTTTGATGCACGGCAAGCATGTGTACTGTGAGAAGATGATGGCCTGTGATTTTGAGGAGGCCACCAAGCTGGTCAACCTGGCTGAGGAAAAGGGACTGATGTTCACCACCGCTCCCGATACCTTCCTGGGTGCCTGGATCCAGTCCGCCCGCAAGTACATTGACGACGGCTTCATTGGCACGCCCATCGCCATCCATGCTCAGCATAACTGCAGCTATCAGCCCAACACCGAGCAGTTTGACCTCGGTCCGGATACCTTCTTCTTCCCGCTTCATCGGGGCGGCGGCCTGCCCTTTGACTGGGGCGGCTATTATCTCCATGCCATGATCAATTTCCTGGGCACGATCAATCGTGTGGCCGGCTTCGGCGGCACCATCAACCCCGACCGGCCTTACACCCATCCGGCCCATCCCAAGTACAAGGAAAACTTCCATGTGGATACGCCCACCTCGTTGTTCGGCGCTCTGGAGTTTGCGAACGGCTGCCATGGCACCTTCCAGGTGACCTCCGATGCCACCATCTCCGACATCTTCGAGATCAACGGCACCGACGGAACCATCATCCTGGGCAATCCCAACTACTTTGGCGGTGAGATGTACCTGCGCCGCGCCGGCATTGAGGAACCGCTGGACGTGGCCAACTATGTACCCCCGGAACCGGGTTCCAAGCCTGCCCAGCTGGGTGAACGCGCCAAGATCGGCACCATGAAGCTTCCCCTGCTTCACGGCTACTACGATTCCAGCCGCGGTGTGGGCCTTGCGGACATGGCTTATGCCCTTCGCAACAACCGCCGGCCCCGCGCCCACTACGACATCGGCTATCATGCCATCGAGGTCATCCATGGCATCATCACCTCCGGCGAGACCGGTCAGGTCTACAACATGACCACTCGCTGCGAGCGGCCGAAGCCCATTCGTCCCTCCGCATTGGCCGGCCGCGGCCAGGAGATTACCCTGGACGACTAACAGCCATAAAAAAAGCGTAGGACCAGCGGTCCTACGCTTTTTATTACTTAAAGCTTGTCAATCTTGCGAATGGCGCGATACAGGACATCGGCGCCCTTGGCCAGGTTCTCATAGTCGGTCCATTCCTGGCGGCAGTGGGTATAGCCGTCCCTGCTGGGCACGAACAGCATGGCAATGTTCCAGATCTTGGCGAAGATCATGGCGTCGTGGCCGGCGCCGGAATCCATGCGCATATGGCTGTAACCCAGTTCCTCCGCCGAATCCTCCAGCATCTTGGAAAGAACGGGATTGTTGTCCGTGGGCGGGGCCGCGGAATGCAGGGCAATATCAAAGCGCACCCGATAGGCCTTTTCGATCAGCCTTACCTGCTCCCGCATCAGGGCCTCCAGAGCATCGAGATGCTCCAGCTTTCCGGAACGGAAGTCAATGGAGAACTGGGAGCGGCTGGGAATGGCGTTGATATCGTTGGGATAAAGCTGCATCCTTCCCGAGGTTACCGTCGCTTTGCCGGCATAGTCCCGAGCGACGGTATCGGCAATGTTTGTGATCAGCTTATAGGCGGCAAGAGCCGTGTCCTTGCGGATATCCATGGGCGTGGAAGGATGGGAAGTGGCGCCGTGGCAGGTCAGAATAAACCAGCGGGAACCGTAAATGGTTTCCACAATGCCAAGATCGGTGCCCGTTTGATCCAGCTTCAGACCCTGCTCCATATGCAGCTCCAGAAAAGCCTTGGCATCCTCGGGGCGGCGCCGGGTTTCCTCAAGATTCCCGGATAGACCGTATTCCCGGATGGCATCTCCCAGCTTGACCCCATCCATATCGAAGGTGTTTTCCATCGTCTCCTCCGTGTGTTCGCCAATGGCGAACCGGCTGCCGCCGAGACTGGGAAAGCGGGCGCCCTCCTCCATAATGGTGGCCATCACCTGAAAAGTGCTGTTCAAAGGTTCGCCGCTCTCCTTCAGCATCCGGGCCGCCTCCAGCGCACAGATGATGCCCGCCTGGCCGTCAAAATAACCGGAGCAGTGCACCGTATCGAGATGGGAGCCGGAAATGATCTTGGGAGCATCGGGGTTTTGGCCCGTGAGATCGCCATAAAGGTTGCCCACCCCGTCCTCATGGGGAACGAGACCGAAAGCACGCATCTGCTCCTTCAGATACTCCACCCCTTTTCGATAGGCAGGTGTATAGCTGAGTCGGGTGGTGCCTTCGCCGGAACCGGCGGAGATGTCCCGCAGGGTTTCCAAATCCTTTTGAATACGTTTCGCGTTGGCCATGAACAAGCTCCTTTCGTGCACGACAATATAAAAAATAAATTGACATTATCGTTTATATTTTGTATTATAACAACATGGACCGAGAATGTCAATGGGAAAGAGCCACATGGGAGGTTGGGAAATGGATCAACGCATCTATGATAATTACGTTCAAATTCTTCATAGCGAACTTGTGCCGGCATTGGGATGTACGGAACCCATTGCTATCGCCTATGCGGCGGCTAAAGCGGCGGAGGTTCTGGGCGCGAGGCCGGAGCATCTGACCGCCCATTGCAGCGGCAATGTGATCAAGAATGTGCAGGGTGTGGTGGTGCCCAACTCGGGAGGCCTGAAGGGAATCGAGGCGGCGGCCATTCTGGGCGCTCTGGGCGGGGACGCCGGAAGGGAGCTGGAGGCCTTGCAGGATGTGAGGCCGGAAGCCGTTGCTGAAACATCAAAGCTTTTGGGAACGGGCTACTGCACCTGCAAACTGGCGGAGGGCGTAGCCAATCTATATATCCTGGTCCAGGCAGAGTGCGGCGCCCAAAAGGCGGCGGTGGAGATCGTGAACCGTCATACCCACATTTCCCGCATCTGGAAAAACGATGGGATCATTTTTCAGGATGAATCGTTCCGGGCGGCATCCCCGGGAGCGGACAAGGATCTGCTGAATCTGCGGGATATTCTCAGTTTTGCTGATGAGGTGGATCTAGCAGATGTTCGGGCGGTTTTAGACGATCAAATTGCAATGAACATGGCCATTTCCCGGGAAGGGCTGGATCACAGCTATGGCGCATGTGTGGGACAAACCCTGCTTAGCGCTTACGGTGATGACGTGAAGGTGAGGGCCTGTGCCATGGCGGCGGCAGGGTCCGATGCTCGGATGAGCGGCTGTCCTTTACCGGTGGTGATCAATTCGGGAAGCGGCAACCAAGGCATGGCCGCATCGCTGCCGGTGATCGAGTATGCCAAGGAATTGAAGGTGGACGGGGACAAATTGTACCGGGCGCTGGTGGTGAGCAATTTGGTGGCCCTCCATCAAAAGCGGTATATTGGAAGCCTTTCCGCATACTGCGGAGCGGTGTGCGCGGCCTGCGGCAGCGGCGCCGCCATCACCTACCTTTACGGTGGGGACTATGAACAGATTTCCAAGACCATTATTAACACCATCGCCAATGTGGGCGGCATTGTCTGCGACGGTGCCAAGCCCTCCTGTGCGGCGAAGATTGCTTCCGCCGTGGACGCCGCCATTTTGGCCCATCATATGAGTGCCCATGAAAAGTTTTTTAAGTCCGGAGAAGGGCTTGTGCAGGAGGATGTGGAAAAGACGATAGAGAACCTGGGCTATGTCGGCCGGGTGGGCATGAAGTCCACCGACGAGGAAATTTTAAAAATCATGCTGGGCGAGGAGCCCGACGGAGAAAAGGAATGAGAGCATGACAGCGGGCAAGGGAAAGCCGATACAATCGGTTCAGCGGGCATTGGATATCGTGGACTCAATCGGCGGTTCGCGGGAGGGGCTCACCCTGCGGGAAATCAGCGGACGGCTGGATCTCAATGAGAACACCGTACGGGGCTTGGCACAGACACTGGTGTCCTGCGGCTATCTGATGCGCAATGAGGAAACGGGCCGGTATCATCTGGGCCTCTCCTTTTTGGTGAATGGGCGGCAGGTTTACGATGAGTATGTTCGATTCATGCGCACCGCGGCCTATCCCCATATGGTGCGCATCGCCGAGGAGTTTGATCTGTCCGTCTGGCTTCAGGCGTGCCTTTTCGATCGCATCTATACGGTGGATATCGCTGAGGCGCCGGATAAGCATTACACCTACACGCCTCGGCCGGGCTCCAACGTTCCGCATCATGCGACGGTTTCCGGTAAGCTCCATATCGCTTATCTTCCCGAACGGGAGCGGGACACGCTCCTGCAAAGCATGGATTATCCAAAGCTTACGGATCACACCATCACCGATCCCGGGCTTTTTGCCAGGGAGATCCAAAAGACCCGGGAGCGGGGCTATTCCCTGGTTCGAGAGGAAACGGATATTGGCATGAGCGGGGTGGGGGTCCCCCTTCTTGAAGGGGAGCATTTTACGGGTACGCTCAGCATCGTGGCGCCTACGCCGCTTTTGATCCCGCTGCTGGGCGGTGTGATTCCAAAACTCCAGCAGGCCGCCGATCAGATCGTTCGGGCCATGCAGTCATAGCAGATGAAAGCCGCTTCCGGAGGGGGCGGCCTTTTTATTGCCTCCGGTATTGGGAAAATACTACATTTGTTGTTTCCAGATTAATAATCTTTGGAATCAACAAAAATACGCTTGGAATTATAAAGTACATGGTCTATAATGGAAATAGGTAATAACTTGGGAGGATATTTCATGGCGCAAAAAGATCGGATTGAACTCATTGAAAGAACACTCCTGCAGGATCGGTCCGTTTCGGTCTCCGAGCTCAGCGGCCGTTTTGGGGTCACCGAGGAGACGATCCGCAGGGATTTGGAGAAACTGGAGAAGCGGGGAATAGCTACCCGCACCTATGGCGGCGCGGTGCTCAATCCGGACTATCTCAATCAAAACTCCATCCATTTCAATCAAAGGGCCCAGATTAACTTGAAAGAAAAGCGGATTATCGCGGAGAAGGCCGTCCAGCTTATGGCGAAAGAAACGACTATCGGATTTGACTCCAGCTCCACGGCCATGGAGATCGTGCGGCATATGGGGGACGGCGCGGGCAAGACGCTGGTGACCAATTCGGTGGAGGTGCTGCTGGAAACCTCCCAAAGCAGCATCAATGTGCTGTCCACCGGCGGATTTCTCAACCGAAAATCCATGTCCCTTTACGGCGTAGCGGCGCAGAACACCATCCAGCATTATCATATGGATATAGCTTTTCTGGGTTGCAAGGCCCTGTCCATGACGTCCGGTATTTTTGACTCCAATGAATATGAGGCTCTGATCAAAAACGCCATGGTGGCGCAGAGTCAAAAGGTGGTGCTGGTGGCGGACCACACCAAGTTTGACCGCATATCCTTCGTACGGCTGATGGGTTTCGAGAAGGTCCATGCCCTTATCACCGATGAGCAGCCCTCCCAGGAGTGGTGCGCTTTTCTGGCGGACCGCCATATTGAACTGATCTGTTGAACCTCACTCCCCGGAATGGGGCTATTTTTTATTCGATAATCTTTGTTTCGGACATTTTTTCTTTGATTATGAAGCTATTTTTGTTGACAATACAATATCAAATGAGTATTCTGGAAGAGGACTACGAAACATCATGAAGGAGATGATTGCTTGAAGGCGCTGACGCGATTTGGCAAGGAGTTCGGAGGCTATCGGTTTATGGATGTGCCTGAACCCACCTGCGGGGACGAGGACATCATTGTCGAGATCAAGGCGGCCGCCATTTGCGGCGCGGACATGAAGCATTTTCGTGTGGAGAACGGATCGGACGAATTCAACTCCATTCGCGGCCATGAGTTTGCCGGCGAAATTGTGGAAGTGGGCAAAAAGGTGAAGGATTGGCATGTGGGTCAGCGGGTGGTTTCGGACAATTCCGGCCACGTATGCGGCGTGTGCCCCTCCTGTGACGCGGGGGACTTTCTCACCTGCCGGGAGAAGGTGAATTTGGGCCTTGACAACAATACCTGGGGCGGTGGATTCACCAAATACTGCAAGATCCCGGGCGAAATTCTGCGCATTCATAAGCACGCCATCTGGGAGGTTCCAGAGAACCTCTCCTATGAGGAGGTGTGCGTCATGGACCCCATCAGCAACGCCTACAAGGCTGTGGCCCAGCGTTCGTCGCTGCTGCCCGGTCAGGACGTGGTGGTCTTCGGCACAGGCCCTCTTGGACTGTTCTCCCTGCAGATTGCAAAGCTCATGGGCGCCGTCAATATTGTGATGGTGGGTCTGGAGGAGGATACCAAGGTCCGTTTCGGCGTGGCCAAGCAGCTGGGCGCCACCCACGTGGTCAACGGCTCCCGGGAGGACGTGGTGGCCACCTGCCAAAAGATCTGCGGCAAGGATAACCTGGGGCTGGTGGTGGAATGCTCTGGCGCCAATATCGCTCTCAAGCAGGCCATTGAAATGCTTCGGCCCAACGGCGAAGTGGTCCGTGTGGGCATGGGCTTCAAGCCCCTGGAATATTCCATCAATGATATCAGCACCAATGCCATCTCCATCATCGGACATATGGCTTACGACTCCACTTCCTGGCGCAACGCTCTGCGCCTATTGGCGGCGGGCAAAATTCAGGTTAAGCCCATGATCACCCACCGCATCGGCCTCTCCCACTGGGAGGAGGGCTTCGAGGCCATGGCCAACAAATCGGCCATCAAGGTTATCATGCATTACGATTGTGATTGAACGGGGGCAGCAGCAATGAAGAATACACAAGTGACTCTGGTCGTTCCCGGCACCACCAAGATTGAGGAGGTGCCCGTGCCCAAGCCCGGCAGGGGCGAGGTGCTGATTCAGGTGGACACCGTGGGTATCTGCGGTTCGGACGTGCACAGCTTTGAATCGGGACCCTTCATTCCGCCCAAAGATCCGAATCAGAAAATAGGTCTTGGCCACGAATGCGCCGGCACGGTGGTGTCCGTGGGCGAAGAGGTGGAGGACTTTAAGGCCGGCGACCGGGTGTGCATCGAGCCCGGCGTACCCTGCGGCGAATGCCGGTTCTGCCATGAGGGACGCTACAACCTTTGTCTCAAGATGGATTTCATGGCTACGCAGCCCAATTACCGGGGCGCGCTGACCAACTATCTGGTTCATCCCGCCAGCATGACCTATCATCTGCCCGATACCATGAGCTTTCTGGAGGGCGCACTGGTGGAGCCCGCTTCCGTGGGCATGCACGCCGCCATGGAGGCCCAGGTGGGTCCGGGCAAAAAGGTGGTCATTCTCGGCGCGGGCTGCATTGGACTGATGACCTTGCAGGCGGCCAGGCTCATGGGCGCCGATGACATCGTGGTGGTGGATATGATGGAGAAACGTCTGGAGATGGCCAGACGCCTGGGCGCCACGGCCACGGTGGACGCTTCCAGGGAGGACACCGTCTCCGCCTGCAAAGCCATTCTGGGTGAGCTGGGTGCGGATGTCGTCTTTGAAACTGCAGGCAGCCGTGTCACGGCGGCCCAGGCGCCCAGCCTGGTCATGCGGGGCGGCAAAATTATGATCGTGGGTACCATTCCCGGCGAAACCCCCATCGATTTTCTGAAGATCAACCGCGAGGTGAGCATTCAGACCGTTTTTCGTTACGCCAACCGCTATCCCATGACCATCCGGGCCATTGCGGAGAAGCGTTTGGATGTGGCGTCCATGGTCACCCACATTTTCCCTTATGGGGAGAGCCAGCGTGCTTTCGAGGAGTCGGTGAAGAATAAGGCCGATATCATCAAGGGCGCTATCGAAATCAAAGGTTAGAGAGGAGATTCTCAATGTTTGCCAATATGAAATTCTGGGAAACCGATGCCCAGGCGAAGGGCTATGCTGTGCCGCACTTCAACGTATGGAATATGGAGATGCTGCAGGGAGCCTTGGATGCCGCCACGGAGCTTCATAGCCCCGTGATTATCTCCATGGGCACCGGCTTCTTGCAAAATACGGTCTTTGAAAATTATGCTCCCGCCATGGTGAAAGCAGGCATGGAAGCGCCGGTACCGGTGATTCTGCACTGGGATCACGGCCGCAGCTTTGATATTGTGAAGCATGCTTATGCCATGGGCATGAATTCGGTGATGATTGATAAGTCCGCCGAGGATTTTGAAACCAATATCCGGCTGACCAAGGAAGTGGTGGACCATTTCCATCCCATGGGCGTACCGGTAGAGGCAGAATTGGGCCATGTGGGCAATGAAACCGTGTACGAGGAAGCGCTGGCCAACTACAAATACACCGATCCCGATCAGGCCGCGGAGTTTGTGGAGCGCACGGGCTGCGATTCCCTGGCGGTGGCCATCGGCAATCAGCACGGTGTTTACACGTCGCCGCCCAAGCTGAACTTTGACGTGGTGCGGAAGGTGCGCCGAGCCGTATCGGTGCCGCTGGTTCTTCATGGGGCTTCGGGAATCAGTGACGAGGATATCAAAACGGCGATTTCCCTCGGCATCGCCAAGATCAATATTCATACTGAACTGTGCGAAGCCGCCATGCAGGCTGTGGCGGCGAACCCCGGCACCACCTTCCTGGATTTGGAGCAGAAGGTGCGGGCGGCCATCAAGCAGCGGGCCATGGAAAAGATTTTGCTGTTTGGCAGCGATGGAAAGGCGGATCGGTAATGGCCCAAAACTGGGATGTCATTTGCGTGGGGGCGGCCCTGGTGGACGTTCCCCTCAAACCGGTGGACAAAAGCATCTTCGATCATGAGTCCTATCCGCTGGATAACATCGCCATGACCATCGGCGGCGATGCCATCAATGAGGCGACCATTCTGTCCCGGCTGGGCGCCAAAGTGGCGCTGAATGCTCTGGTAGGTAACGATCCTGCAGGGTGGTACATCCGAAGCTTCTGTGAGAAAAACGGGGTGGACACCAAGGGCCTGACGGTGGATGAAGCGGTGAACACCTCCATCAATATCGGCCTGGTGGCCGCCGATGGCGAAAGAACCTTTGTCACAAACCGCAATGGAAGCCTGTGGAAGATGGAGCTCCAGCATGTGAACATGGAGCTTATTGCGCAAGCCAGGGTTCTGTCTTTGGCCAGCTTCTTCAACAATCCCAGACTGGACGGCAAAGCGCTGGTGGAGGTTTTCCGAAGGGCCAAGGATGCAGGCCTTATCATCTGTGCGGATATGATCTTCCCTCGACTGGGTGAAACTCTGGAGGATGTGCGGGAAGCGCTATCCTATGTGGATTATTTTTTTGCGAACCGCGATGAGGCGGCGCTTTTGGCGCAAAAGGAAAGCCTGCAGGAGATTGCGGATGTCTTTTTAGTCGCGGGCGTTCGAAACATCATCATCAAGGTGGGCAAGGATGGCTGCTATATTCAAAATGCTGAGCAGGCTTATTCTATCCCAGCTTTTAAGGGCGCAAAAATGGCGGACACCATCGGCGCCGGGGACAATTTCGCCGCCGGTTTTATCCGGGCGATTTTGGATGGCCGTTCCGTAAAGGAATGCGGCGAATACGCCAACGCCGTGGCCTCTCTGTCCGTGGAGGGTGTGGGCGCCACGTCCGGCGTGAGAAGCCGGGAACAGGTGAAGGAGCGTTACGAGGCGTACAGGATGCAAGGAGGGGATAGATGATGAAGCAAATCAAGTTGGGTAAGACCGACCGATCCATTTCCCGTCTGGGCTTGGGTACCTGGGCCATTGGGGGCGGGCCTGCCTGGGGCGGGGATAAGGATCTCGATGAATGCATCAGCACCATCCGGGCGTGTCCGGAGCTGGGCATCAATCTGGTGGATACGGCGCCGGGCTATAACTTTGGCCAAAGCGAGGAGATCGTGGGCAAAGCCCTTTCTGGGATGAACCGCGAAGAGATGGTGCTCATCACCAAGTGCGGTATCGTGTGGACGCGGCTGGGCAGCCTGTTCAACAAGGTGGGCGACCGTCAGCTCTATAAAAATTTGACCCGGGAATCCATCTTCGAGGAGATCCAAATGTCCCTTGAACGTCTGGGCACCGATTACATTGATGTGTACATGGTGCATTGGCCTTCGGTGGAACCCTTCAATACGCCCATCAAGGAGACTATGGACGCACTGAACGATCTCAAAAGACAAGGCCTCATCCGAGCCATCGGTGCGGCGAACCTCTCTCCTGCTCAAGTGGAGGAGTATTCAAATTATGGGGAACTGGATATCGTCCAAGGAAAATACAGCGTACTGGACCGGGCGGTGGAGGAAGAACTCATCCCCGTGCTGAAAAAGCATGGCATCACCCTACAGGCCTATTCCCCTTTGGAACAGGGACTTTTAAGCGGCGCTCTGGGCCGCGACTACGAGCCCCAGGGTGCACAGTGCAATAAGAAATGGTTCCAGCGGGAGAATATGCTGAAGGCCATGGATATGATGGATGCCTGGACGCCGCTTACCCAAAAATACAACTGCACCATTCCCGCCCTGGCTCTTGCCTGGGTGATGGCCCAGGGCGACTTCATTACCGTGCTGTCCGGCGCCATCACCGTGGATCAGCTTAAAGAGAATATCAATGCAGCCAACATTGAGCTGTCCCATGAGGATGCTGAGATCATGCGCAAGATGGCCCAGGATATTGACAACTAGATCCTTGTAGATCCTTATAAAAGTGCGAGGGCTCCTGTACATCAGGAGCCTTTGCTGTTGCCGAAAAAATTGATGCTGTGAAATGCCGGCCTTACCGATGCTTCTTTCATTTCCTTAAAAAAGGAGATATAATTATACAATGGTTGAGCGGCGCGGCTGGTTTGCGTCTGGCCCCGCGAAGCATGAATTAACGGAGGGACCGGAGGAGCCCTTCCATTCAGCAAAGAAGCCGCGCACTTAAAAGGAGGATTGAATTTCATGTATTTTGAAAAGGCCGGCAGCATGAATACGGAAAAGACCTTGGAGCTGGCGTGTCAAGCTGCCAAAGACAAGAACATTCATCACATTGTAGTGGCGTCGACGACGGGGCAGACAGCCTTGCGCTTCACGGGAATGGACGAGAATATCGTCTGCGTTACACTTGTTAATGGATTTAAGAACAAGGGTGAAAATATGATGCCTTCGGAACAGCGTGTGCGGCTGAAGGAAATGGGCATCAAGGTGCTTACCGCGTCCCATGCGCTGAGCGGCGTTGAGGGCGGCATAAGCAGAAAATTCAGCGGGATTTATCCCGCCGAAATGATTGCGAATACGCTGTACATGTTTGGTCAGGGAGTTAAGGTCTGCGTTGAGATTGCCATAATGGCTCTGGATGCGGGATTGATACCCTATGGAGAAAAAATAGTTGCGATTGCCGGAACGGGTCATGGCGCTGATACGGCTATGATTCTAACTCCTGCCCACGCGGCGGATATCTTCAGCTTTAAAATAAATGAAATCATCTGCAAACCGTCTTTGTAGGTAACTGCGGACATGCAGTTTAACGGATGCGAGCTTCGGCGCACAGCGTAATGGGGCCATTCGGCCTGAAACGAATAAAAACGCGCAGACTCATTGCCTGCGCGTTTTGGCGGAGAAAGAGGGATTTGAACCCTCGCGCCGGTAAACCCGACCTACACCCTTAGCAGGGGCGCCCCTTCAGCCAAACTTGGGTATTTCTCCACGTTTGCCCTACAAGTATTTCCTATTATCATGGAAGATGCTGGCGGAGAGAGAGGGATTCGAACCCTCGGTGCTTTGCAGCATCACTGGTTTTCAAGACCAGCTCCATAAACCTCTCGGACATCTCTCCATAAAGGCTTAATTAGTATAACAAAAACCCATCGGACTGTCAACGGTCCTAGAACAAGCATTCCCCGGATAAAATCATTTTATTTTGCATGAATATGGCTATACTAAGGGCAAATATCCGTGAAAGGAAGGGATGGTTGTGGCCCAAGTAACTTGCAGCGTGTGTCAGGCGCAGTTTGATTCCAGGTCCATGCAAGTGTGTCCCGAATGCCATGCTTATATCTGCAATGAATGCGCCAAAACTTATGGCGGTTATTGCGAAAACTGCTACGAAGACGAGGATCATTTCTACTGGCGGCAGTAAAAAAAGCGGCGTCCAAAGGACGCCGCTTTTTCTTCGTTATTTTTTGTTGGCCTTGGCCCAGCTGTCCCGAAGCCCCACGATCCGGTTGAACACCAGATTGCCGGCTGTGAAAAGATGACGGTCCGCCACGAAATACCCCTGACGCAGGAACTGGAAGGACTGCTCGGGCTGGGCTTTGGCCAAGGAGGCCTCCACCTTTGCCTGGACGATCGAAACGGAGTCGGGATTGAGCCGCTCCATATAATCCTTGCTTTCGTCCTCGTCCAGGAGATAGTCGTACAGACGAACGGTGGCATCAAGGGCGGTTGACGCGTCCACCCAGTGCAGGGTGCCCTTTACCTTGCGCTCGCTGCCCGGTTCGCCACTCTTGCTGGTGGGATCATAGGTGCAGCGCAGCTCCACGATGCGGCCATTGGCGTCCTTGAGCACTTCCTCGCATTTGATGATATAGGCGCCCTTCAGGCGAACCTCGCCGCCGGGGCGGAGCCGGAAAAACTTTTTCGGTGGATCCTCCATGAAATCCTCGGCTTCGATGTAGAGCTCCCGGGAGAAGGCGACCTCCCGCGTGCCCATTTCCGGGGCCTCCGGATTGTTTTCCACCGGCAGAAGCTCATGCTTATCCTCGGGATAGTTGGTCAAAACCACCTTGACGGGATGGAGTACGGCCATCACCCGCGGCGCCTTGCCGGACAGATCTTCCCGGATGCAGTGCTCGAGAAGGGCGATATCCACTACGCTGTTGGCCTTGGCAACGCCGGCCTTTTCACACAGCATGCGGATGGATTCGGGCGTATAGCCCCTGCGGCGCAAGCCGACCAGGGTGGGCATGCGGGGATCGTCCCAGCCCTCCACCACGCCTTCATCGACCAGGCGTTTCAGGAAGCGTTTGCTCATGATGGTGCGGGTGAGGTTGAGCCGGGCAAATTCGATCTGCTGCGGCGGAATTTCGATCTCGCACTCCCGGATGACCCAGTCATAGAGGGGCCGGTGATTCTCAAATTCCAAAGAGCAGCACGAATGGGTGATTCCTTCAACCGCATCCTCCAGAGGATGGGCGAAGTCGTAAAGAGGATAGACGCACCACTTATCCCCGGCATTGTGATGGGTGGCGTGAACGATGCGGTAGATGAGAGGGTCCCGCATGTTCATGTTGGGGGAGGCCATGTCGATCTTGGCCCGGAGCACCCGGGCTCCGTCGGGAAATTCCCCGTTTTTCATGCGTTCAAACAGGCCCAGATTCTCTTCCACGCTCCGATCCCGATAGGGACTATTCTTGCCCGGTTCGGTCAGGGTGCCCCGGTACTCCCGAATTTCATCGGCGGAAAGATCGCACACATAGGCCTTGCCCTTGCGGATGAGCAGCTGGGCATAGGCGTACAGCTTATCAAAATAATCGGATGCGAAATAAAGATGGTCCCAGGGACATCCCAGCCACAGGATATCCGCCTTTTCGGCTTCGACGTATTCCGTGTCCTCCTTGACAGGGTTGGTATCGTCAAAACGCAGATTGAATTCGCCGCCGTATTTCTTGGCCAGGCCATGATTGAGCAAAATCGCCTTGGCATGGCCGATGTGGAGGTATCCATTGGGCTCCGGAGGAAAACGGGTGTGCACCTTGCCGCCCTTTCTCCCCTCCCGGAGATCCTCCTCCACGATTTCTTCAATAAAATTGAGCTTTTTATCCAACGCTGTTCCTCCCCTGATACTTTTTACCATGGTATCATTTTTCCGCATTTTTGCAAAGTTAATCGGGCCGGATCACATCCACGCCCATGTAGGGACGAAGGGCTTCGGGCACGGCGATGGTGCCGTCGGCCTGCTGATAGTTCTCCAGAATGGCGGCCACGGTGCGGCCGGCGGCAAGGCCCGATCCGTTGAGGGTATGGACCAGTTCGGGCTTCGCCTTGGGCGCACTGCGGAAGCGAATCTGGGCCCTGCGGGCCTGATAGTCTTCGAAGTTGCTGCAGGAGGAAATCTCCACGTAGCGGTTGTAGCTGGGCATCCAGACCTCAAGATCGTAAGTTTTGGCCGACGAAAAGGTCAGGTCTCCCGTGCACAGCACCACCACCCGATAGGGCAGGCCCAAAAGCTGGAGCATGCGCTCCGCGTCGCCCACCAGCTCTTCCAGCTGGTCATAGGATTCCTCGGGCTTGCAGAAGCGGACCATCTCTACCTTATTAAACTGGTGCTGACGAATATAGCCGCGGGTATCCCGTCCGGCGCTGCCGGCCTCCGAACGGAAACAGGCGCTGTAGGCACAGTGCTTGATGGGCAGCCGGTCCCCCTCCAATATTTCCTCCCGGTACATGTTGGTCACAGGCACCTCGGCGGTGGGAATAAGGAAATACTCGCTGTTCATCACTTTGAAAGCATCCTCCTCAAATTTGGGGAGCTGGCCCGTGCCCTGCATACTGCGGCGGTGCACCATGAAGGGCGGGAATACCTCCGTGTAACCATGGCTGGTGTGTTCATTGAGAAAGAAGTTGACCACCGAGCGCTCCAGCCGGGCGCCCATGCCTTTGAGGAAGGTGAAGCGGGTGCCCGACACCTTGGCGCCCCGCTGGAAATCCATGATATCCAGCGCCTCCGCCAGATCCCAATGGGGCTTGGGCTCAAAATCAAAGGTCGTGGGTTCGCCCCAGCGGCGCACCTCCACATTGTCCGCATCGGATGCACCCTCGGGTACGCTGGGATGGGGAATGTTGGGGGTGGAGAGCAAAAACAGTTCCATCTGTCCTTCCACATCCCGCACCTCATTGTCCAGGGCTTTGATGGCCTCACCCAGCTTCCTGGAAGCTTCCAGCTGTTCGGTGGCATCCTCATGGTTGCGCTTCAGCTGGGCAACCTGGGAGGAGAGCTGATTGCGCTGCCCCTTGAGCTGCTCAACCTGGCCGATCAGCGCACGGCGCCGCTCGTCCAGTTCCAGCAATGTATCGACATGGATGGAGGAATGACGCTTTGCCAAAGCCTCCTCCAATTCTTTAGGATTCTCTCGAATACGCTTGATGTCCAACATAGTTTTCTGCTCCTCTCCAATCATTGGCTAATAAAAAAAGTCGTCCCACAAAATTGGGACGGCTTAAACCGCGGTACCACCCAGCTTGACCCAACAGGTCCAACTCTACACGATAACGGATGAACCGGCGATGGTCTTCCCACCGCAGCCTTCGGGACGGAATTTCACGGGCCCTGTCGATGGCTTGCACCGGCCGCCAACTCTCTTGAGACGAGCTTCGCCATACTTTCCCTGCATTGCTTTGGTTCTATTGTAACCCGTTTTTCGCCATTGTCAAAAGAAATTTTCCGGAAAAGCCGGAAAAAGAATAAAACCGCAAAGCGGGGCCATAATTTATGCCAAAAGGAGGCGAGGGAATGCGGGATATTCGAATCACCGGCCACGAGCTGATGACCCTGAAGGAGGCGGACTACAAGTCCATGCTTTCGGTGGCATGCCTGATGGAGCTGCTGGTGGAAAAAGGGATCCTATCGGAGGATGAAATTGCGGCGAAAGCCAGAGAAATCAGTACTTTTGCCTTTAGTTCCTAGAAAAATCGGGGGAGGAGCCGCTTCAAATTGACAAAAGCTTTCCTTTGGCGCTATAATCAACAAAACTCTTAATAAATGCGAAGGGAAAGGTATCATCATGAAAAGATGGAATGTTGGCATTGTAGGCGCTACCGGCATGGTCGGTCAGCGCTTCGTGACCCTGTTGGCGGATCACCCCTGGTTTGAACTGACGTCCTTGGCGGCCAGCGCCCGCTCGGCCGGCAAGACTTACACTGAGGCTGTGGGCACCCGCTGGGCCATGACGACCCCCATTCCGGAGAAGATCGCTTCCATGGTGGTCCTGAACGCTTCTGAGATCGACCGCGTGTGCGAGAACGTGGATTTTGTTTTCTGCGCCGTGGATATGAAAAAGGAAGAGATCCGTGCCTTGGAGGAAGCTTATGCACGCCATGAGGTTCCGGTGGTTTCCAACAACTCGGCCCACCGTCATACCCCCGACGTGCCCATGCTCATGCCAGAGCTGAACGATGAACACATGCGGGTCATTGAAGCCCAGCGGAAGCGCCTTGGCACCAAGAAGGGATTCATCGCGGTCAAGCCCAACTGCTCGATTCAGTCCTATGTGCCCGCCCTTCATCCCTTGATGAAGTTTGGTATTGAGAAGATCGCGGTTTCCACTTATCAGGCCATTTCCGGTGCCGGCAAGACCTTTGAGACCATGCCGGAGATCGTGGATAATGTGATTCCTTTCATCGGCGGCGAGGAGGAAAAGAGCGAACAGGAGCCCCTCAAGATCTGGGGTACTCTGGAGGGAGACCGAATCGTTCCGGCCTTATCGCCGGTCATTTCCGCCCATTGTGTACGGGTGCCGGTGAGCGACGGCCATTTGGCCACCGTCAATGTGAAGTTTACCCGAAAGCCCACCCGGGAGGAAATGCTGGAGGCTTGGGCCAGCTATGAGGGCCTTCCTCAGAAGCTGAACCTGCCTCACGCCCCGAAGCCCTTCATGAAATACATGGAGGAGGACAATCGGCCCCAGACCGGCCTTGACCGCGATTTTGAAGGCGGTATGGGCATCACCATTGGCCGGCTGCGGGAGGATAATCTCTTTGATTATAAGTTTGTCTGTCTTTCCCACAACACTTTGAGGGGAGCGGCCGGCGGCGCGGTGCTTACCGCGGAGATGCTGGCAGCCAAGGGATGGATGGATTAGGCTGAAAAATGTAAGCGGAGCAGAAATGCTCCGCTTTTTTACGTAAGCGGGGAAAAAGATTGTCAAAAAATCCGCGAATATGGAAACCAATAAATCCATAATATGAATTAATTATTAAAAATATATTACGAAATCATTTATAAAATGTGGTTTTTATGTTTCGATTTGGGGAGAAAATCCCTTGTCCTCGGACGGATCGGGGACAGGCCCCCTTAAATTGTTAAAGTCCCATGAACAAACGCGATGGGTATGCATCCAAAAAAGTGAAATATTATCGCGGCTCCCGCGTACTATGATTATGAAGGTCGTCCACGAAAGGGTGCTGTTTGTTCAGAAAATGTACGCGGTATAGGGTAACAATATTATGTAAACCATATTGATTTTGACGTTCCTATATGCTATGATATGAATAAATATGTTCCCTATCTGTCAAATTACGATCTGTTTCAGGTCTTTTTTTGATGCTTGAGATGTGTTTTTCCGCATGAAATGGCCTTATGAGTCATTTTCATATATTAGAGAAGGAGGGGTACATGAATGAAAGGACGCTTCAGGCGACGCTTGTGTCCGGCCTTTGGGGCGGGCATAATGCTAGCGGCCAGCCGCGCACCCAATACCATAGAAATGCGGTAGCGGGGCCTAAGGCTGAAAGGTGTAGGACGTTCAACCTGGCGGGATGCCAAGGACGGACAAGACCGTAGGAGAAGCGGTCAAGCGCACTGGGATTTCCCAAATGGTGAGGAGGGAGATCCAAATTAGGCAAGGGCCTTGGTCCGTGAGGTTTCGCGGACTTCAGCTAGACGGGCTGCCAATGGTTGGCTTCAACGATTGAACGCCGTCTGAAACGTTACACAGGTTGCCGGAGAGCAACAGGAAGAGTTTTTGAACGGAGGGCAAAACATGGGACATTATTTTAGGTACCTGGGACAAAAAACCATCTGGTATCTGATAACGTTGGTCATCGCAGTGGCATTGAACTT